>NZ_JAOCAT010000009.1:0-201706 GCF_029839485.1 Achromobacter sp. GD03932 | reverse complement strand
TTTGACGCATGACGTCAACCCAGCAGAAACCGGCAACAGAGGCCCATTCCCTGACGGGACAAGAACCCCTCTTCATCGTCCTCAATACCGGATCGGGACGCGGCGACGCGCAGATCCTCCAAGACACGATCCGCCGCATACTCGACGAGGCCGGGCGCCGCTATGAACTGATGCCCGTGCAGGACCCGTCGCGCCTGACCGCCACGGCCGAGGCTGCGGTCACGCGCGCGCAGGAACAGCAGGGCGTGGTCATCGCGGCGGGCGGCGACGGCACGCTCAATGCGGTCGCGGGCGTCGTGCTTGGCAAAGGCGTGCCGTTCGGCATCCTGCCCCAGGGCACCTTCAATTACTTCGGGCGCAGCTACGGCATCTCGCAAGATACCGAGGTGGCCCTGCGCGGCTTCCTGCAAGGCCAGCCCAGGCCGGTGCAGGTCGGCATGCTCAATGGCAGGCTGTTCCTGGTCAATGCCAGCCTGGGCCTGTATCCGCAATTGCTCGAGGACCGCGAAGCCTATAAACAGAAGTACGGCCGCAGCCGGCTGGTGGCGCTGTGGTCCGGCCTGGTCACGCTACTGCGCGCGCCGCGCCAGTTGAGCCTGCTGCTGGACCATGGCGGCCAGGCCCGCAACCTGCGCTCGCCCACGCTGGTGGTGGGCAACAACAAGCTCCAGCTGGAGCACATCGGCATCGAATCCGCGGAGCTGGACCAGAACCGCCTGATCGCCATGGCGGCGCGGCCGGTCGGCACCCTGGCGCTCTATGGCTTGCTGCTGCGCGGCTTGTTCAGCCGCCTGGGCGAAGCCGAGCATGTGGTGAGTTTCGCCTTCGACCGCCTGACGGTGGCCGTGCGCGGGCGCCGCCGGGTCAAGGTGGCGATGGATGGCGAAATCTCCTGGATGGATACGCCGCTGGAGTTCAAAGTGGCCGACGAACGGCTGCCGCTGGTGGTGCCGGCGGACTCGCAATATTTGGACCGTTCATGACCCGTATCCTGCATTTTTCCGATACCCACTTCGGCACGGAACGCAAACCCGTGGTCGAAGCCGCGCTGGACCTGGCCTGCAATCTCGCGCCCGACCTGGTGGTGCTCAGCGGCGACATCACACAGCGCGCGCGGCGCGGCCAGTTCGCCGCCGCCCGCAAATTCATTGAACGCCTGTCGCTGCCGGTGTTGACGGTGCCGGGCAATCACGATATTCCGCTGTTCAACGTGTTCGCGCGCGCGCTCAATCCTTACGGCAACTACAAGCGGGCTTTGGGCCCGGTGCTGGAGCCCGTGTTTGAAAACGCCGGCCTGCTCGCCATCGGCGTCAACACGACACGCCCGCGCCGCCGCAAGGATGGCGAGATATCCGGCGCGCAGATCGCGCGGGTCGCCGAGAGGCTGCGCCAGGCCAGGCCAGGGCAGTTGCGCATCGTGGTGGCGCACCATCCCGTGCGCGCCAAGGTCGAGTCGGACCTGTCCAACCTGTTGAACGGCCGCGAGAGGGCCCTCGAAGCCTGGGCGCAGGCCGGCGTGGACCTGATCCTGGGGGGGCATATCCATCTGCCCTATGTGCTGCCCGTGAACCCGGCGGCTCCTTCCGGCGGCTGGGTCGTCCAGGCCGGAACCACCTGCTCGCGCCGCGTGCGCGGCAACGTGCCCAATTCGGTCAATGTCATTACCCGCGAGGGGCAGGGCGATTGCCGGATCGAGCGTTGGGACTACGCCGCAGGGGCGCATGCGTTTGCACCGGTGGACAAGACCCTGGTCGCGTTGTATTGAGACAGAGCGGGAATTTCTTGGTGACGGGTTCTTATTTATGACGGATGCCTATGCGGCATGGGCCGCGGCCCATGCCTTGCAGCTGTTTGTCGCGCTGCCCTTGCTGGCCGCGGCGGCTGCGCTGACCTTGGCGTGGTGCTGGCCGCGCCTGTCCGGCGGCGGCCGCGTTGCGCTATTCGCGCTGGGGACGTCCGCGGCGCTTGTCGTGTTCCTGGTCCTGGCCTACGCCATCGAGCGCGAGGGCGCGGTGGTCGCGTTCGACCGGGCGCTGGCTGGCGCGCTGGGCATGTCCATGTCGACGCCGCTGCTGTGGCTGCTGTCTTGGTTCACGTATCTGGGCGACAGGAATTTCCTGACCGGGGTGGCCGTGCTGATGACCCTGTTCTTGCTGTCTCGCCGGCAATGGGGGCTGGCCGTCGTATGCGCCGTTGCGACCGGCGTCGGCGGGGCGCTCAACTGGCTGCTCAAGCACGCCTTCGAGCGCGTCCGGCCGGACCATGACCATGGCTACGCCAGCGTGGCGGGGTGGAGCTTCCCCAGCGGCCATTCCTCGGCCGCGATGGCGGTGTACGGCATGGCCTGCTACCTGCTTTGGCGTCTGGCGCCTCCGGCATGGCGCTTGCCGGGCACCGCGTTGCTGGCGGCGCTCATCATGGCGATCGGACTCAGCCGCATCCTGCTGCAGGTCCATTTCGTCAGCGACGTGCTGGCGGGCTTCGCGATCAGCCTGGCTTGGCTGGCGCTGTGCGTGGCGGTGGCGCAGCGCTTGCAGCCGTCATGCTCCGAGCGCCAGCGCGTTCAGTAAGCGCGCCTCGGTAACCGGGGCGTCGGCCGCCGCGGCCAGGGGCGCGCAGGTGTAGCGGCCGCCCGCCGCGACGATGGCCTGGTCCAGGCTGTGCGCGCGTTCGCCGCAGGGTGGCTCCAGGTCCACGATCAGCTTGCCTGCCACCGGCGCGGTCACGTTGCCGTCGCTGAAGCGCTCCAGCGTGCGGTCGATCTCGCGTTCGCGCGGCAGGGCCAGCACGATGGTGTCGGATTCTTCCAGCGCTTCCCGCGCGGAGGTGGCCAGCGTAGCGCTGCCGCGGAAGTCCTCGCAACGCCCCGGCTCGATGTCGTAGAGAGTCAGCGCGATGTCCGGCTCGGCCGCGAGGAGGCGTTGCGCGGCCTGGGTGCCGGTCTTGCCCATGCCGACGATGCTCACGCGCATGCTCATGGCTTGGGCACGGACCACGTGCTCACGATATGGGCGAGGGGCTCGTCCGAACCCTCGCCGGTCAGGATGACTTCCCCGGCGGACAGCCGGCCCACTTTCAACAGCCGGGCGTCGGCATAGATGGCGCCCGCGGGGCTCTTGCGCAGGAAATTGATCGTCAGGCTCGCGGTCACCGCGTGCGCCTGTCCGGTGGCGCCCACCACCGCGGCGTACATGGTCAGGTCGGCCAGGCCCATCAGCATGGGGCCGGCGACGATGCCGCCCAGCCGCTGGTGGGCGTCGCGCGCCGGAAGCACCGCACGCGCCGTGCCGCGGCCGATGCGTATCACGTCTATGCCCAACAGCAGGGAAAACGGATGCTGGTCGGCCAGCAATATATGGAAGTCGGCCAGGCTGATCAGCGGGGCGTCGGCCGGGGTGTCCAGGTCGGTTGCGGTCATCGTTGCTCCAGGGCGAGGCAGTAGTTGTCCAGCAGCGTTTCCGCTTGCTGGCCCAGGGATTTCAGGCGCCGGGTGTGCAGCAGCAGCAGCAACCCCATCAAATAGGTGAAGAGATTCATCTGTTCAACCGCGACGGTCGCGGCCTCCCAGGACTTGGTCCGGGCCAGCGCCACGCCCAGCAGGTCTACGCACTGCCGCAGGCGGGCGTTGAGCCGTTCGTCCATTTCCCGGCCCAGGCCGCGCGGCCCCAGCCCCTGGAACAGGTACATGCCCAGCGAGAAGTCGGTCCGCCGTTCGGCGTAGTAGCCAAAGAACGCATGGATCGCGGTGCGCGCCGCCGTCGGGGCCGGGCCGTCGGAGGCCGCCTCGGCCAGATGGGCATGCAGGCGTTCCAGCGATTCTTCCAGCAGCGCGCCATAAATGCTCTCCTTGCCGGCGAACCAGGGGTAGATGGCGCCAGTGGTGCAGCCGGCCTCCTTGGCGATCGCGCGGATCGTGGTCTGCTCCAGGCCGTCGCGCTCGAACACGCGCTGCGCGGCGTCCAGAACCAGTTGACGGCGCAGCGCGTTCAGCCGTTCGGAACGGTCGGCGCGGGAAGGGGGCGTAGGCATATGGCTGAATGGAGGAGTCGACGACTCGATAATATCGGCGATTTTTATAAATAACAACGTTATTGATAGTGGACGGATCGGCGCATTCCTGCTGCGGGGGCCTTATGGCGAAGGTGCGATCCCGATGGCTGGTTGGAGGCCGCGGCGACGCGGAAACAGGGCTCGGAAGGGGACTGTATTTGATGGCGGGGATGGTATCCGGGGCGTCCGGATAATTAGGGGCAGGGCTGAAAGTCGCATGAATAGGTGCTTGGCCTAAAAACTAAGGGTAAGCCCTAGCGTGTCCGGCCAGGCTTCGCTGAGATGTTGCAATATCCCAACAAGCCTGTCGTAAACCTGCACTTTTCTGGCGCCGACCATAGCCAGCCCCCCTGATTTTTGATGCAATAGCGTCAACTTCCCTTCGCGGAGTTAGGGGGGCGGCAGGCTGGTTTGCTGGATTGCTGCTCTTGTCACTCAAATCAACGGAGATTTCTTAAATGAAAAAGACTCTGCTCGCTGCCGCCCTGCTCGCCGGTTTTGCCGGTGTCGCCCAGGCAGAAACGTCTGTCACCCTGTACGGTATCATCGACACGGGTATCGGCTACAACAAGATCAGCGGCGCCAAGGATGACGCCCTGAACGGCAGCCGTTTCGGCATGATCAACGGCGTCCAAAACGGTTCGCGCTGGGGTCTGCGTGGTTCGGAAGATCTGGGTGACGGCCTGCGTGCTGTTTTCCAACTGGAATCGGGCTTTGATTCGGGTAACGGCAAGTCGGCCCAAGGTGGCCGTCTGTTCGGTCGTCAAGCCACCATCGGTCTGGCCAGCGACAGCTGGGGTCAACTGGACTTCGGTCGCCAAACCAACATCGCGTCGAAGTACTTCGGCTCGATCGACCCGTTCGGCGCTGGCTTCGGTCAGGCTAACATCGGTGCCGCCTTCAGTGCTGCCAACACGCAACGCTACGACAACATGGTCATGTATCAGACCCCGTCGTTCAGCGGCTTCCAGTTCGGCCTGGGTTACTCGTTCAACGCCGACGACAACAATGGCGCTCAAACCGGCTGGCGCACCGCCGACAACACCCGCGCGATCACGACCGGTCTGCGCTATGTCAACGGTCCTCTGAACGTCGCTTTCTCGTACGATCAGCTGAATGCTTCGAACAAGCTGGCCCAAGGCCAAGTTGACGCCACCCCGCGCATGTACGCCCTGGGCGCGTCGTATGACTTCGAAGTCGTGAAGCTGGCTTTGGCCTACGCTCGCACGACCGACGGCTGGTTTGCTGGTCAAGGCCTGAACAGCACCCAAGGCAACATCGGCTTCAACTCGAACATCTTCGCTGATGGCTTCAAGGCCAACTCGTACATGGTCGGCCTGTCCGCCCCGATCGGCGGCGCAAGCAAGCTGTTCGGTTCGTGGCAGATGGTTGACCCGAGCAACGACCGCCTGGATCGTGGCTCGCGCAACGACGAGACGATGAACATCTTCTCGCTGGGCTACACCTACGACCTGTCCAAGCGCACCAACCTGTACGCTTACGGTTCGTACGCCAAGAACTACGCCTTCGTGGAAGACATCAAGTCGACCGCCGTCGGCGTCGGTATCCGTCACCGCTTCTAATCCAAAGCAGGGCGCAAGTCCTGCCTGGATTTAAAGAGCGCGAACGGGCTTCGGCCCGTTCGTATGAAACCACCCTTCGGGGTGGTTTTTTTCGTTTTCGCGCCTGTGTTTTTGCGTGTGTTTGTGCGTGCATCGGCAGGCTGCTGTATGCTTGCGCACCGGTGCTGAAAGCAGCCATTGTTCCATTTGAGGAATGCTGTCTTTCGCCTGCTGTTCGAGCTACAGAGTTCAGCCAGAAGTAACCGCGCGAATGCTACAATCCTAAGGTTTGCGCATTTGACGGACGCCTGAATGAACCTGCAACAGTATTTTCCCGTCCTGCTGTTTATCGTAGTGGCCACCCTTATCGGGTTCGCGCTTCTAACGGCCGGCTCCCTCCTTGGCCCGCGGCGTCCCTACGCCGAGAAGCTCTCGCCGTACGAATGCGGTTTCGAGGCCTTCGAAGACGCTCGCATGAAGTTTGACGTGCGCTACTACCTGGTGGCGATCCTGTTCATTCTTTTCGACCTGGAAATCGCCTTTCTGTTCCCGTGGGCCATCGCCCAGGGCACGGTCGGCCTCGTCGGTTTCTGGACGGTCATGGTTTTCCTGGCCGTGCTGACGGTCGGCTTCATCTACGAATGGAAAAAGGGCGCGCTGGACTGGGAATAACCCGCCGGGTTTTTCCACAGCACGCTATCAGAGACGAATATGGCTATAGACGGCATTCTCAAGCAAGGGTTCATCACAACCAGCGCGGACAAGTTCCTTAATTGGGCAAAGACCGGCTCCATGTGGCCCATGACCTTCGGTCTGGCCTGTTGCGCGGTTGAGATGATGCACGCGGGCGCGGCCCGCTACGACCTGGACCAATTCGGCATCATCTTTCGTCCCAGCCCGCGCCAGTCCGATCTGATGATCGTGGCCGGCACGCTGTGCAACAAGATGGCGCCGGCGCTGCGCAAGGTCTACGACCAGATGCCCGAGCCGCGTTGGGTGGTTTCCATGGGCTCCTGTGCCAACGGCGGCGGTTACTACCACTACTCGTATTCGGTGGTCCGTGGCTGCGATCGCATCGTACCGGTAGACGTCTACGTGCCGGGCTGCCCGCCCACGGCCGAGGCGCTGGTCTACGGCTTGCTGCAAATGCAGAACAAGATCCGTCTGACCAACACGATTGCGCGCTGAGCATCGCCGCGCCAGGCAGCAGTCCTTGCAGCCGGCCCCGCGAAACCAGCGTATCGGTTCACCTAAGCGTACAAGATGATGACCAGGCTCGAAACCCTGAAAAACAATTTGCAGACCACCCTCGGCGCGGATATCGCGCTGACCGAGGCGTTGGGCGAGCTGACGCTCGAAGTGCCCGCGCAGCAGTGGTTCTCCGTCTGCAACAAGCTGCGCACCGAAGTCGGCCTGCGCTTTGAAACCTGTATCGACCTCTGCGGCGTCGACTACCTGACCTGGGGCAACGGCACGCGCCAACTGCCCGAGGAAACCAACGCCAAGGTCCACCGCTCGCGTTTCGCCGTGGTCGCGCACCTGCTCTCGATCGAGAACAACTGGCGCCTGCGCGTGCGTACCTGGGCCGAAGACGACGAATTCCCGATGGTCGCGTCGTTGATGGAATGCTGGCCTGCCGTGGGCTGGTTCGAACGCGAAGCCTTCGACCTGTACGGCATCGTCTTCGAAGGCCACCCGGACCTGCGCCGCATCCTCACCGACTATGGCTTCATCGGCCATCCCTTCCGCAAGGACTTCCCGCTGTCCGGCACCGTCGAAATGCGCTACGACCCGGAACAACGGCGCGTCATTTACCAGCCGGTCACGATCGATCCGCGCGAAGTCACGCCGCGCGTGGTCCGCGAAGACTCCTACGGCTTGGGGCGTTAAATCATGGCAGAAATCAAGAACTACACGCTCAACTTCGGCCCTCAGCACCCGGCCGCGCACGGTGTGCTGCGCCTGGTGCTCGAACTCGACGGCGAAGTGATCCAGCGCGCCGACCCGCACATCGGCCTGCTGCACCGCGCCACTGAAAAGCTGGCCGAACACAAGACCTACATCCAGGCGCTGCCCTACATGGACCGCCTGGACTACGTGTCCATGATGTGCAACGAGCACGCCTACGTCATGGCCATCGAAAAGCTGCTGGGCGTGGAAGCCCCGCTGCGCGCGCAGTACATCCGCGTGATGTTCGACGAGATCACCCGTCTGCTGAACCACCTGATGTCGCTGGGTTCGCACGCGCTGGACGTGGGCGCCATGGCGGTGTTCCTGTATGCCTTCCGTGAGCGCGAAGACCTGATGGACTGCTATGAAGCGGTCTCGGGCGCGCGCATGCACGCGGCCTACTATCGTCCTGGCGGCGTCTACCGCGACCTGCCGGACTCGATGCCGCAATACGGCGACACCAGCAAGTACCGCGGCGACAAGGAAGTGCGCGTCATGAACGACGCGCGTTCGGGTTCGCTGCTGGATTTCATCGAAGACTTCACCAACCGCTTCCCGGCTTGCGTCGACGAGTACGAAACGCTGCTGACCGACAACCGCATCTGGAAGCAGCGTCTGGTGGGCATCGGCGTGGTCGATCCCGAACGCGCCAAGGCGCTGGGCTTCACCGGCCCGATGCTGCGCGGTTCGGGCGTGGCCTGGGACCTGCGCAAGATGCAGCCCTACGAAGTCTACGATCTGCTCGATTTCGACATCCCCGTGGGTGTCAACGGCGACTGCTATGACCGCTACCTGGTCCGTATCGCCGAAATGCGTGAGAGCAACCGCATCATCCGCCAGTGCGTGGAATGGCTGCGCAACAACCCGGGCCCGGTCATGATCGAGAACCACAAGATCGCCCCGCCCAAGCGCACCGCCATGAAAACCAACATGGAAGAGCTGATCCATCACTTCAAGCTCTTCACTGAAGGTTTCCACGTGCCTCCCGGTGAAGCGTACGCCTCGGTGGAACACCCCAAGGGCGAATTCGGCATCTACGCGGTGTCCGACGGCGCCAACAAGCCTTACCGCCTGAAGATTCGGGCCCCCGGCTTTGTCCACCTGCAATCGCTGGATGAAATGTCGCGCGGTCACATGATTGCCGACGCCGTCACCATCATTGGCACGCAGGACATCGTTTTTGGCGAGATCGATCGCTGATCCGCCCAGACAGTCACGAGCACGCCCGCATAACCCGGATTCAAACTATGCTGCTTTCCGAACAGGCCTACCAGAAAATCGACCGAGAACTCGCGAAGTTCCCGGGCGACCAGCGGCAGTCCGCCATCATGGCCTCGCTTGCCATCGCGCAAGAAGAGAAGGGCTGGTTGGCTACCGAAATCATTGAAGATGTGGCCAACTACATTGGCGTTCCGCCCATCGCGGTCCAGGAAGTCGCCACCTTCTACAACATGTTCGACGTCAAGCCCGTCGGCAAGAACAAGATCGCCGTCTGCACGAACCTGCCCTGTGCCTTGCGCGACGGCGAACGCGCCGGCGACTACCTGAAGCGCAAGCTGGGCGTCGACTACCGCGGCACCACTCCCGACGGCCAGTTCACGCTGGTGGAAGGCGAGTGCATGGGCGCTTGCGGCGATTCGCCCGTGCTCATCGTGAACAACAAGCATATGTGCGTGCGCATGACCGAAGAGAAGCTGGACGCGCTGGTCGCGGCCCTCAAGGCGCAAGGAGAGTCGGCATGAACGCGCCCGACCTGTACAAGCAGTTCGCGCAGGGGCTGGACCCCAACCCGCTGAACGATGTTTCCAATTCGATGTGCCTGCATGGCCGACACATCCAGCCGCAGATCCTGGCTGACGTCGATGGCGCCAACTGGCGCCTGGCCGACTACGTCAAACGCGGCGGCTACGAAGCCCTGAAGAAGATCCTGACCACCGGCATGAAGCCGGAAGACGTGATCGCCGAGGTCAAGGCCTCCGGCCTGCGCGGCCGTGGCGGCGCGGGCTTCCCGACCGGCCTGAAGTGGAGCTTCATGCCGCGCGCCTTCCCGGGCCAGAAGTACCTGGTCTGCAACTCCGACGAAGGCGAGCCCGGCACGTTCAAGGACCGCGACATCCTGCGCTTCAATCCGCACATCGTGATTGAAGGCATGGCGATCGCGGCCTACGCCATGGGCATCAGCGTCGGCTACAACTACATCCACGGCGAAATCTTCGAAGTCTACGAGCGCTTCGAAGAAGCGCTGGAAGAGGCGCGCGCCGCCGGCTTCCTGGGCGACAAGATCCTGGGTTCGGATTTCAGCTTCCAGCTGCACGCGTTCCATGGCTATGGCGCCTACATCTGCGGCGAAGAAACCGCGCTGCTGGAGTCGCTGGAAGGCAAGAAGGGCCAACCGCGCTTCAAGCCGCCGTTCCCGGCCAGCTTCGGCCTGTACGGCAAGCCCACCACCATCAACAACACCGAAACGTTCGCGGCGGTGCCCTGGATCATCCGCAACGGCGGCCAGGCCTACCTCGAAGTCGGCAAGCCGAACAACGGCGGCACCAAGCTGTTCTCGATCACCGGCGACGTCGAACGTCCCGGCAACTACGAGATCCCGCTGGGCACCCCGTTCTCGAAGCTGCTGGAACTGGCGGGCGGCATGCGCGGCGGCAAGAAGCTGAAGGCCGTGATCCCCGGCGGTTCGAGCGCTCCTGTGCTGCCGGCCGACATCATCATGGAATGCACGATGGACTATGACTCCATCGCCAAGGCCGGCTCGATGCTGGGCTCGGGCGCTGTGATCGTCATGGACGAAACCCGCTGCATGGTGAAGTCGCTCTTGCGCCTGTCGTACTTCTATTTCGAGGAAAGCTGCGGCCAGTGCACGCCGTGCCGCGAAGGCACCGGCTGGCTCTACCGCATGGTGCATCGCATCGAAAACGGTCACGGCCGTCCGGAAGATCTGGACTTGCTGGACAACGTGGCGGGCAACATCATGGGCCGCACCATCTGCGCCCTGGGTGACGCCGCCGCCATGCCCGTCCGTGGCTTCCTCAAGCATTTTCGCGACGAATTCGCGCACCACATCGAGCACAAGTCTTGTGTGGTCCCGCAATATCTGTAGGTCTCAGGAACAGCAATGGTTGAACTAACCGTCGACGGCAACAAGGTCGAAGTGCCCGAAGGCAGCATGGTCATGCATGCCGCTCAGAAAGTCGGGCTTTACGTGCCGCATTTCTGCTACCACAAGAAACTGTCCATCGCGGCCAACTGCCGCATGTGCCTGGTTGAAGTGGAAAAAGCGCCCAAGGCGCTGCCCGCCTGCGCCACGCCCGTGACCAACGGCATGGTCGTCCACACCTGCTCCGAGAAGGCTATCGCCGCTCAGAAGTCGGTGATGGAATTCTTGCTCATCAATCACCCGCTCGACTGCCCGATCTGCGATCAGGGCGGCGAATGCCAGCTGCAGGACCTGGCGGTGGGCTACGGCGGCTCTTCCTCGCGTTACCAGGAAGAAAAGCGCGTGGTGTTCCACAAGGACCTGGGTCCGCTGGTTTCCGCCGAGGAAATGAGCCGCTGCATCCACTGCACCCGCTGCGTGCGCTTCGGCCAGGAAATCGCCGGCGTCATGGAACTGGGCATGCTGGGCCGCGGCGAACACTCCGAGATCACGACCTTCGTCGGCCGTTCGATCGAATCGGAACTCTCGGGCAACATGATCGACATCTGTCCGGTGGGCGCGCTGACCTCCAAGCCCTTCCGCTACAGCGCGCGCACCTGGGAACTGGCTCGCCGCCGTTCGGTCAGCCCGCACGACAGCCTGGGCGCCAACCTGGTGGTCCAGGTCAAGGGCGACCGCGTCATGCGCGTGGTGCCGTTCGAAGACGAAGCCGTCAACGAATGCTGGATCAGCGACCGCGACCGCTTCTCGTACGAAGGCCTGAACAGCGAAGACCGCCTGTCGGCTCCGATGATCAAGGGCACCGACGGCAAGTGGCAGGAAGCCTCCTGGAGCGACGCGCTTGCCGCCGTGGCCCAGGGCCTGTCCCGCGTGCGCGACAGCTTCGGCGCCGGCCAGATCGGCGCCCTGGCGTCCGAATACGCCACCACCGAGGAATACGCGCTGCTGGGCCGCCTGGTCCGTTCGCTGGGTTCCGATAACATCGACTTCCGCCTGCGCCAGACCGATGCCGCCTTCGACGCCGCCCTGACCGGCGCGCCGTGGCTGGGCATGCCCATCGCCGAGCTCGACAACCTGGACCGCGTCCTGGTGGTCGGTTCGTTCCTGCGCAAGGATCATCCGCTCATGGCGCAGCGCCTGCGCCAAGCCGCCAAGCGCGGCACGCAGATCCTGATGGTCGACAGCGCAGCCGACGATCCCCTGATGCCCGTGGCCGCCCGCATTACCGTGGCCCCGTCCGAGCTGGCGCGCGCGCTGGCCGAAGTGGCCGTCGCGCTGGCCCAGGCCAAGGAACAGGCCGTGCCGGCCGAGTTCGCCTCGGTCGCGCCCAGCGAAAACGCCAAGCTCATCGCCGCCAGCCTGGCTTCCGGCGCCAATACCGCCGTGCTGATGGGCAACCTGGCCGTGGCCAGCGCCCAGGCCTCGACCCTGGCCGCCAACGGCCGCGCCGTGGCTGAACTGGCCGGCGGCAAGTTCGGTTTCCTGACCTCCGGCGGCAACACCGTCGGCGGTTACCTGGCAGGCGCCATTCCTGGCAAGGGCGGCAAGAACGCCGCCGCCATGCTGGCCGAGCCGCTGAAGGCCTACGTGGTCCTGCACGCCGAGCCGCTGCTGGATGCCGACAATGGCCAGCAAGCCATCGCCGCGCTGCGCGGCGCGCAGTTCGCCGTGGCCCTGACGCCTTATCGTTCGGCTGCCGCCGAATGGGCCGACGTCATGCTGCCGGTGTCGCCGTTCACCGAAACCTCGGGTACGTTCGTCAACGCCCAAGGCCTGGCTCAGAGCTTCAAGGGCACGGTCACGCCGTTCGGCCAGACCCGTCCGGGCTGGAAGGTCCTGCGCGTGCTGGGCAACGTCCTGCACCTGGCCGGCTTTGACGACGAAACCTCCGAGTCCGTGCGCGACGCCGTGCTGGCGGGCGGCATCGAAGGCCGCCTGTCCAACGAGATCAAGGCCCCGCTGGGCCTGGGCCAGGCCGCCAGCGGCCTGGAACGCGTCGCCGACGTGCCGATCTACCGCACCGACGCCATGGTCCGCCGCTCGGAGCCGCTGCAAGCGGCCCCGGCCTCCAAGAAGCCGGCTGCCGCCATGAACGGCCGCACGCTCACCAGCCTGGGCCTGACGGCTGGCGTCAAGGTGCGCGTGTCGAACGGGCAGGGCGCCGTCGAACTCGAAACCGTGCAGGACGATGCCGTGGCGGACCGCGCCGTGCGCATCTCGGCAGCCTTTGAAAACACCGCAGCCCTGGGTGGCGCATTCGGTCAAATCAGCGTGGAGCGTGCCTGATGGAATGGCTTAATGTTCTTGAGAGCCAGGGTACGGCATTGCTGGGCCCGACGGTCTGGATGGTCCTCTGGACCCTCATCAAGATTGTGGTCATCGCCGTGCCCATCATCCTGTGCGTGGCGTACCTGACCTACTGGGAACGCAAGATGATCGGCGCCATGCACGTGCGCATGGGCCCGAACCGCGTTGGCTTCAAGGGGCTGCTGCAGCCGTTCGCCGACGTGTTCAAGCTGCTGACCAAGGAAGTGGTGGTTCCGTCGCAGGCCAACAAGGTGCTGTTCATCGTGGCCCCGGTGGTCACGCTGATGCCGGCCCTGGCCGCCTGGGCGGTGGTGCCGTTCGGTCCCGACGTGGTCCTGGCCAACGTCAACGCCGGCCTGCTGTACATCATGGCCATCACGTCCGTGGGCGTGTACGGCGTGATCGTGGCGGGTTGGGCGTCCAACTCCAAGTACGCCTTCCTGGGCGCGCTGCGCGCTTCCGCGCAGATGCTGTCCTACGAACTGGCCATCGGCTTCGTGCTGGTGACGGTGCTGCTGGTGTCCGGCAGCCTGAACATGTCCGAGATCGTGCATGTGCAGAACCGCGGCTGGTTTGCCGACAAGGGCCTGACGTTCCTGTCCTGGAACTGGCTGCCGCTCTTGCCGCTGTTCGTGATCTACGTGATTTCGGCCGTGGCTGAAACCAACCGCCACCCGTTCGACGTGGTCGAAGGCGAATCGGAAATCGTGGCCGGCCACATGGTCGAATACTCGGGCATGGCGTTCGCGCTGTTCTTCCTGGGCGAATACGCCAACATGATCCTGCTGTCCTGCATGGCCTCGATCATGTTCCTGGGCGGCTGGGCTTCCCCGATCGACATCGCGCCGCTGACCTGGATTCCGGGTTGGATCTGGCTGGGTCTCAAGACGTTCGTCGTGGTCTCGTTGTTCGTGTGGTTCCGCGCGTCGTTCCCGCGCTACCGCTATGACCAGATCATGCGCTTGGGTTGGAAAATCTTCATCCCGCTGACCGGCGTTTGGCTGGTCGTGGTGGCGATCTGGATGCAGACGCCCTGGAACATTTGGCGCTAAGCCGCCAGGCAGAGGCAGGATATGGAAGCGATCAAGGATTTCTTCGGCAGTCTGATGCTGACCGAATTGCTCAAGGGCATGCGCCTGACGGGCAAGTATTTCTTCAAGCGCAAGGTCACCTTGCGCTACCCCCAGGAAAAGACGCCTGCGTCGCCGCGTTTCCGCGGCCTGCACGCGCTGCGCCGCTACCCCAACGGGGAAGAGCGCTGCATCGCGTGCAAGCTGTGTGAAGCCGTGTGCCCCGCGCTGGCGATCACCATCGAGTCGGACCAGCGCGATGACGGCACCCGCCGCACCACGCGTTACGACATCGACCTGACCAAGTGCATTTTCTGCGGCTTCTGTGAGGAAAGCTGCCCCGTGGACTCCATCGTGGAAACGCACATCCACGAATACCACGGTGAAAAGCGCGGCGACCTGTATTTCACCAAAGACATGCTGCTCGCCGTGGGCGACCGCTACGAAGCCGACATCGCCCGCCGCCGGGCCGAAGACGCTCCCTATCGTTGAAGCCCAGGACCTGATCCATGACTTTTACCACTGTCCTGTTTTACATACTGGCCGCCGTGCTGGTGATCGCGGCGTTCCGCGTGATCACCGCGCGCAGCCCGGTCACCGCCGTCCTGCACCTGATCCTGGCCTTCGTCAACGCGGCCATGCTGTGGATGCTGCTTGGCGCCGAGTTCCT
Organism: Achromobacter sp. GD03932; assembly: GCF_029839485.1. NCBI lineage: Bacteria > Pseudomonadati > Pseudomonadota > Betaproteobacteria > Burkholderiales > Alcaligenaceae > Achromobacter > Achromobacter sp. GD03932. The sequence goes on along the minus strand of NZ_JAOCAT010000009.1, from coordinate 186,934 downwards.
CGCGCTGCTGCTGGTGCTGGTATACGTGGGCGCCGTGATGGTGCTTTTCCTCTTCGTCGTGATGATGCTGGACATCCGCATGGATGCCCTGCGCCAGGGCATGAAGACCTACCTGCCGCTCGGCCTGGTCATCGGCCTGGTGATGGTGGTCGAAATGGCCTTCGTGCTGGGTTCGACCTGGTACGGCGCGGGCCCGCAAGCCCCGGTCGCCGGCGACTACAACAACGCCCGCGCGCTGGGCGAGGCCATGTACACCCAGTACATCTACGCCATTGAAGTGGGCGCCGCGCTGCTGCTGGTCGGCATGGTCGCCGCCATCGCGCTGACCCTGCGCCGCCGCCGCGACGTGAAGTACAACGACCCGGTGGCCGCCGTCCGCGTGCGCTCGAAGGACCGTTACCGCATGGTGAGCATGCCCGCCCAGAGCGAGCGCGCCCAGGCGCAGAACGGCACCCCGACCGCCGCCGCGCCCCAAGGAGAACAAAAATGACGCTGACGCTGGCCCACTACCTGATCCTCGGGGCGATCCTGTTCGCCATCGGGATCTTCGGCATCTTCCTGAACCGCCGCAACCTGATCATTCTCCTGATGTCCATCGAGCTGGTGCTCCTGGCCGTCAACATGAACTTCGTGGCGTTCTCCAGCTGGTTCGGCGACACCGCCGGCCAGGTGTTCGTGTTCTTCATCCTGACCGTGGCCGCCGCCGAAGCGGCGATCGGCCTGGCCATCCTGGTGCTGCTGTTCCGCAACCTGAACACGATCAACGTTGACGAACTCGATCGCCTGAAGGGCTGACGGGGTATTGGAAGAAAATGTCTAGCTCACCCAATCTCTACTTGCTCATCGCGCTGGCTCCGCTGGCCGGGGCAATTCTCGCGGGCCTCTTCGGCACCGGGTTCCTGGGCCGTCCCATCGGCCGCCGCGCTTCGCACATGATCACCATCCTGGGCGTGCTCATCTCCACCATCGGTTCGGTGGTGGTGCTGAACGACGTGCTCAATGGCTTGCGCTTCGACGGCGCGGTCTACACCTGGAGCCTGATCGGCCAGACCAAGCTGGAAATCGGCTTCCTGATCGATCCGCTGTCGGCCATGATGATGGTCGTGGTGACTTCGGTGTCGCTGATGGTGCACATCTACACCATCGGCTACATGGCGGATGACCCCGGCTACCAGCGCTTCTTCTCGTACATCTCGCTGTTCACGTTCTCCATGCTGATGCTGGTGATGTCGAACAACATGGTGCAGCTGTTCTTCGGCTGGGAAGCGGTGGGCCTGGTGTCGTACCTGCTGATCGGCTTCTGGTACACCCGTCCCACGGCGATCTTCGCCAACATGAAGGCGTTCCTGATCAACCGCGTCGGCGACTTCGGCTTCGTGCTCGGCATCGGCCTGCTGTTCGCTTACGCCGGCACCATGCACTACGGCGAAGTCTTCGCCCAGGCCGACAAGCTGGCCACGCTGACGCTGCCCGGTTCCGACTGGATGCTGCTGACCGTCGCCTGCATCTGCCTGTTCATCGGCGCCATGGGCAAATCGGCCCAGGTTCCGCTGCACGCCTGGCTGCCTGACTCGATGGAAGGCCCGACCCCGATCTCCGCGCTGATCCACGCCGCCACCATGGTGACGGCCGGCATCTTCATGGTCGCGCGTTTCTCGCCGCTGTTCGAACTGTCCGACGTGGCGCTGTCCTTCATCATCGTGATCGGCGCCATCGGCGCGCTGTTCCTGGGCATCCTGGGCATCATCCAGAACGACATCAAGCGCGTGGTCGCGTACTCCACGCTGTCGCAGCTGGGTTACATGACGGTCGCGCTCGGCGCCTCGGCTTACTCGGTCGCGATCTTCCACCTGATGACGCACGCGTTCTTCAAGGCGCTGCTGTTCCTGGGCGCGGGCTCCGTGATCATCGGCATGCACCATGACCAGGACATCCGCAACATGGGCGGCCTGCGCAAGTACATGCCCATCACCTGGATCACTTTCCTGCTGGGCACGCTGGCCCTGGTCGGCACGCCGTTCTTCTCGGGCTTCTACTCGAAGGAACACATCATCGAGGCCGCCGGCGCCGCCAATGTCTGGGGCGCGAACTTCGCGTACTACTCGACCCTGATCGGCGTGTTCGTGACCTCGCTGTACTCGTTCCGCGTGTACTTCCTGGTCTTCCACGGCAAGGAACGCTTCGATACCACCGGTCACGGCCATGGCCACGACGACCATCACCACGCCGCCGACGTCGACCATGAGCCGGACGGCCATGGCCATCACGGCACGCCGCATGAGTCGCCCTGGGTGGTCACGCTGCCGCTGGTGCTGCTGGCGATCCCGTCGGTCATCATCGGCGCCCTGGTGGTCGATCCGATGCTGTTCGGCAAGTTCTTCGACGGCGTGATCAAGGTCCTGCCGCAGCATCCTGCGATGCACGAGCTGCACGAAGAGTGGCACGGTTGGGTGGCCTTCGGCCTGCACGCCTTCCAGACGGTTCCGTTCTGGCTGGTCGTGGCTGGCGCCGTCACCGCCTGGTACTGCTATCTGATCAACCCGAAGGTTCCGGCCAAGATCCAATCCAGCCTGTCCGGCATCAACAAGGTGCTCGAGAACAAGTACTACGTGGATTGGGTCAACGAGCAGATCATCGCCCGCGGCCTGCGCTGCCTGGGCCGTGGCCTGTGGCAGACCGGTGACCGCGGCATCATCGACGGCCTGCTGATCAACGGCAGCGCCCGTGTGGTGGGCTGGGTGGCAGCGGTCAGCCGTCACCTGCAGTCCGGCTTCATCTATCACTACGCGTTCGCGATGATCATCGGCATCATGGCGCTGGTGACTTTCTTTGTGCTGATTCCCCAATGATGGCAAGCGAGATGGCATCCAACACTTTCCCCTGGCTCACGCTTGCGATCTTTGTCCCGATCGTATTCGGCCTGCTGGTGCTGGCGGTGGGCCGTGACGACCGTCCCGGCCTGACGCGCGGCCTGTCGCTCGTCGGCTCAATCGCCGGTTTCCTCGTCACGATCCCGCTGTACACCGGTTTCGACTCCACCACGGCCAAGATGCAGTTCGTGGAGAAGACCTCCTGGATCGAGGCCTTCAACGTCAATTACCACCTGGGCATCGACGGCATCTCGATGTGGTTCGTGCTCCTGACCGCCTTCATCACCATCATCGTGGTGCTGGCCGGCTGGGAAGTCATCACCAGCCGCGTGTCCCAGTACATGGCCGCCTTCCTGATCCTGTCGGGTCTGATGGTGGGCGTGTTCTGCGCGCTGGACGGCATGCTGTTCTACGTGTTCTTCGAAGCTACGCTGATCCCGATGTACATCATCATCGGCGTCTGGGGCGGCCCGAACCGCGTGTACGCGGCGTTCAAGTTCTTCCTGTACACGCTGATGGGCTCGCTGCTGACGCTGGTCGCCTTCGTGTACCTGTGGAACGTGTCGGGCGGTTCGTTCGACATCCTGACCTGGCAGCAGACCAAGCTGGGCTACACCCCGCAGATCCTGATCTTCGTGGCTTTGCTGGCGGCCTTTGCCGTCAAGGTGCCGATGTGGCCGGTCCACACGTGGTTGCCCGACGCTCACGTCGAAGCTCCCACGGGCGGCTCGATCGTGCTGGCCGCGATCATGCTGAAGCTGGGCGCCTACGGTTTCCTGCGCTTCTCGCTGCCGATCGCGCCTGACGCCTCGCACAGCCTGGCCGGCATGATGATCACGCTGTCGCTGATCGCCGTGATCTACATCGGCCTGGTCGCGATCGTCCAGGACGACATGAAAAAGCTGGTGGCGTATTCGTCCGTCGCTCACATGGGCTTCGTGACGCTGGGCTTCTTCATCTTCAACACGGCCGGCGTCGAAGGCGCCATCGTGCAGATGATCTCGCACGGCTTCGTGTCGGGCGCCATGTTCATGTGTATCGGCGTGCTCTATGACCGCATGCACTCGCGCCGCATCGCCGACTACGGCGGCGTGGTCAACGTCATGCCGCGTTTCGCCACCTTCTTCATCCTGTTCTCGATGGCCAACAGCGGCCTGCCGGCCACCAGCGGTTTCGTCGGCGAGTTCATGGTGATCATGGGCGCGGTCGAGCACAACTTCTGGATCGGCCTGCTGGCGGCGACCGCCCTGATCCTGGGCGCTTCGTATTCGCTGTGGATGGTCAAGCGCGTGGTCCTGGGCGACGTCGCCAACGACCACGTGCGTGAACTGACCGATATCAACCGCCGCGAGTTTGTGATTCTTGGCGTGATGGCGATCGCCGTGTTGTACATGGGGATCTATCCCAAGCCCTTTACCGACGTGATGCACGTTTCGGTGGAGGCCCTGCTGCAACACGTTGCCGTCTCGAAACTGTAAGACAAGACAATGATGCAATCCCAAATCGATTTCGCCCTGGCGACACCGGAAATCCTCCTGCTGGTTTTCGGCCTGGCTATCCTGCTCGTCGACGCGGTCAGCAATCACCCCGAGCGCAAGCCGACGTTTCTGCTGACCATGCTTGCATTGGGCGTGCTGACCGTCGTGTCGGCCCTGCAATGGAAGAACGGCGTTGTTGGTTCGACCTTCAACGGCCTGTACGTCACCGACGAACTGTCGCATCTGCTCAAGATCGCGTCCTACATCGCCGTGGCCGCGACCCTGGTCTATGGCCGTGTCTACGCGCAAGTGCGCGACATGATGCGCGGCGGCGAACTCTACGTTCTGACGCTGTTCGCCCTGCTGGGCCAGATGGTCATGATCTCCTCCGGGAACCTGATCTCCATCTACCTGGGCCTGGAGCTGATGTCGCTGGCGCTGTACGCGCTGATCGCGCTGCGCCGCGACAACGTCGTCGCCACCGAAGCCGCCATGAAGTACTTCGTGCTGGGCGCGCTGGCCTCGGGCTTCCTGCTGTACGGCATGTCCATGATCTACGGCGCCACCGGCCACCTGGATCTGGCTGAAGTGTCCAAGGTCATCGCCGCGGGCAAGGCCGAGAAGCTGGCCCTGGTGTTCGGCATCGTGTTCCTGGTGTCGGGCCTGGCGTTCAAGCTCGGCGCCGTGCCGTTCCATATGTGGGTTCCGGACGTCTACCAGGGTTCGCCCACCGCCGTCACCCTGATCCTGGGTGGCGCGCCCAAGCTGGCCGCCTTCGCCATCACGCTGCGCCTGCTGGTCGATGGCCTGCACGGCCTGGCCGCCGACTGGCAGCCGATGCTGATGATCCTGGCGGTGCTGTCGCTGGCCATCGGCAACCTGACGGCCATCGCGCAGACCAACTTCAAGCGCATGCTGGCCTATTCGACCATCTCGCACATGGGCTTCGTGCTGCTGGGCCTGATGTCGGGTTCGGTCGCGGGCAAGCCGGAACTGTCGTCGGCCGCCTACGGCGCCTCGCTGTTCTACATGCTGACCTACGTGCTGACCACGCTGGCCAGCTTCGGCATCGTGCTGCTGCTGTCGCGCCAAGGTTTCGAGTGCGAGCATATCGACGACCTGAAGGGCCTGAACCGCCGCAGCCCGTGGCATGCCGCCATCGTGCTGCTGCTGATGTTCTCGCTGGCCGGCATTCCGCCGCTGGTGGGCTTCTACGCCAAGCTGGCCGTGCTGCAGGCGCTGGTCAGCGCAGGCCACGTGACCCTGGCCGTGATTGCGGTGCTGTTCTCGCTGATCGGCGCGTTCTACTACCTGCGCGTGGTCAAGGTCGTGTACTTCGACGAGCCGGCCGCCGATGCCGCGCCGATGGTCGCCACCTGCGGCCAGCGCGGCGTGCTGTCGGTCAACGGCGCCCTGATCCTGATCCTGGGCATCCTGCCGGGCGGCCTGATGGCCTTGTGCGTGCAGGCAATCCGCAGCTCGCTCAGCCTGTAAACGGAAAACGGGGCCATGAACCAGACTCTGGCGGTATGGCTGCTGATCGCGCTGGCCCTGGTCAGCGCGAATCTCCCGTTCCTGACGGAGCGGGTATTCGCCGTCATGCCCTGGAAGCAGGGCGGGGTGGCGGCAGTCAAACCGTTCTGGATGCGTCTGATCGAAGTGCTGGTGTTCTACGCCATCGTCGGTGCGCTCGGTTTCGCGTTCGAATCCACGCTGGGCAACCGCTTTTCCCAGACCTGGGAGTTCTACGCGATCACGCTGAGCCTGTATCTGGTGCTGGCGTATCCGGGGTTTGTGTACCGGTACCTGTTCAAGCGGCACCCGCGCCTGCGCACCTGAAGGCAGCCTGGTTCATGCATGAAAAACGCCCTGTGGGGCGTTTTTTTTCGTGGGTGCATGAAACCGGCTTAGCCTGTGCCTTTTGAGCTTGCTGATGCCTTTCCTTGCCCATTCGCGGGTATTCGGGAAGGCGGAGCTACTCAGCGTCTTGCACTAGCGGATACCCGGCGGGAGCCCTGCGAAGACCCGTGGGGATAACCCGCTTATGGTGTTGTTTTTTCATCTTTTGGATGAGTTTGGGTCTTTCATTCAGGTTTCATTCAGCCGCACAGTTCAGAATCGCAAACGTTAAAAAAACAAGAATCGTTGCTATTTACATTCGGAGAAGCTGGTTTGAAGCCCCAAGATACGTATTCGCTGAATGCGCTCACTACCTCCCTGGCTGCCGCGATCGCGGCCCCCGCGCTGTTCATCAGCCCGTACGCCGCCGCCCAATCCGCGGATTCGGGCGTGACGCAACTTGCGCCCGTGCGCGTGGAGGGTGAGGGGTCGTCCTATCAGACATCCACGGCGCAATCGCCCAAGTTCACGGCCCCCTTGCTGGACACCCCGCGCACGGTGCAGGTCGTGCCAAAGCAGGTGATCCAGGACCAGGCTGCGTCCACGCTGCAGGACGTCCTGCGCAATTCGCCCGGCATCACGTTCGGCGCGGGCGAGGGCGGTCGCCCGGGCGGCGACCTGCCGATCATCCGCGGCCAGAATTCCGCCGGCAGCATTTTCCTGGACGGCATTCGCGATTCCAGCACGCAGGTGCGCGACACCTTCAACCTGGAGCAGGTCGAAGTCATCAAGGGGCCGGACTCGGTCTATTCCGGCCGCGGCGGCGCGGGCGGCAGCATCAACATGGTCAGCAAGACGCCCAAGGCCACCGACTTCACGGAAGCCACGGCGCAGATCGGCACGGACAGCAACTACCGTGCGACCATCGACAGCAATTGGCGCCTGGCCGACAAGGCCGCGTTCCGCCTGAACGTCATGGGCAACAAGGGTGACGCGCCCGGCCGTGACGACGCGGTGGACTTCGAGCGTTGGGGCGTGGCGCCCTCGCTGACCTTGGGCGTGGGTACGCCGACGCGCATCACGCTGAGCTACTACCACTACCAAGACGACAGCATGCCGGATTACTCCATCCCGTATGACCCGAAAACGGGCCAGCCGGTGACGGAGACCATGGGTGTAAGCCGCAAGAGCTTCTATGGCTTGAAGGGCCGCGATTTCATGAAGACCCGCGACGACGTCGCTACCGTGGACTTCCAGCACGACTTCTCCGACAAGCTGCAACTGCGCAACGTGACGCGCTATGGCCGCGGCACCACCGATTTTGCGGCGACCAACCCCGACGACAGCAAGGGCAACGTTCCGAATGGCCTGGTGTACCGGGCGCTCAAGTCGGGCTACTACGTCACCAAGAGCTTCGCCAACCAGACCAACCTGACGGGCGAATTCGATACCGGCAGCCTGAAGCACTCGTTCGACCTGGGCTTCGAGTACAGCAACATCAAGCAGGACAAGGACAGCTACACCGAGTCGGGCGTTCCCGCTGGAACGAGCGGCTGCGTGACTGGCACCGCCAACGGCAAGAATACCTACGCCAATCCGGCGCTTTGCGCCTCGTTGTGGGATCCGGACCCGGGCACCTATTATCCTGGCCATCTGCAACGGAACAACAATCCGGCGCGCTACAACACGGATACGGTCGCGCTCTACGGCTTCGACACGATCAAGTTCAACGAGCAATGGCAAGCCAGCCTGGGCCTGCGTTGGGACAATTACCGTACCAGCGGCAGCAACATCGCCAAGGGCCGCAATGACCCGGCCAGCACGCCGGCGTTCTACAGTACCAGCCGCGAGGACAACCTCTTTAACTACCAGGTTGGCTTGGCATACAAGCCCGCGCCCAACGGTACCATCTACGCCACTTACGGAACTTCGTCCACGCCGTCCGCCATCGCCTCCAGCGCGATCAGCGATGCCGTGTCGGTCACGAACCAGTCGCTGGAGCCTGAGAAGAGCCGTACGGTCGAACTGGGCACGAAGTGGCAGGTGTTCGATGATCGCCTGACGTTGTCGGCGGCGGCTTTCCAGGACATTCGCAAGAACACCAGCGTCGCGGTCTCGGCCACCGAGACCGCGCAGGTCGGCGAGGCCAAGGTGCGCGGCATCGAACTGGGCTTCTCGGGCAGCATCACGCCCAAGTGGAACGTGTTCGGCGGCTACACCTTCATGGACAGCGAAATGACCAAGGGCGCCTACAACAGCGGCGCCGTGGGCCAGGACCTGCCCAACACGCCGCGCAATGCCTTCAGCCTGTGGACCACCTACAAGGTGCTGCCCAAGCTGACGGTCGGCGGCGGCGCCTACTACGTGGACAAGGTGTACGGCAATTCGGACGCGACCAAGAACGCCGACGGCACGCCCAAGGCGCGCTGGGTGCCTTCCTACTGGCGCTTCGACGCCATGGCCGCGTACGAATTCAACGACCATATGTCGGCGCAGTTGAATGTGCTGAATATTTTCGACGAAACCTACTACACCAAGGCCTATGCGGCGCACTACGCGGCGCTGGGCACGGGCCGGGCGGCGCTGCTCTCGCTGCGCGTGCGGTACTGATACGCCGCTGCAATGAAAAAGCCACCGCGAGGTGGCTTTTTTCATGCTCGCCCGCGGGCTGCAGGCACACGCGCCGGGCGTGACGCGTTCAGCTCTCGAACCAGTTCAGCACCCCGTCCAGCCCCGACACATTCAGCGCGTAGCGCGTCTGCTGACGCACCAGCGGCTTGGCGTGGTAGGCGACGGGGAAGCCGGCGATGCCCAGCATCTTCAGGTCGTTGGCGCCGTCGCCCATGGCGATGATCTGCTCCTGGGAGGCGCCGTGCTGGCGGGCGAACTCGCGCAGGTGGGCTTCCTTGGCGTCGGCGTCGAGGATGTCGCCCAGGACCTTGCCGGTCAGCACGCCGTTGGCGATTTCCAGGGTGTTGGCGTGCGCGCTGTCCAGGTTCAGGCGCTGGCGCAGGCGTTCGGTGAAGAAGGTGAAGCCGCCGGAGACCAGCAGCACCTTGATGCCGGCGGCCTGGGCGGTGGAAATCAGGCGTTCGGCGCCGGGATTCAGGCGCAGCTTTTCCGTATAGACCTGTTCCAGCGCATCGGCCGGCACGCCTTCGAGCAGGGCGACGCGGCGGCGCAGGCTTTCGGAGAAGTCCTTGATCTCGCCGCGCATCGCGGCCTCGGTGATTTCGGAGACCTTGTCCTTCAGGCCCGCCACGCCGGCGATCTCGTCGATGCATTCGATGTTGATCAGCGTGGAGTCCATGTCCATGGCCAGCACCTTGCATCCCGACAGCTTCAGGCCGGCGGACAGGAAGGCGGTGTCGACGCCGTGGCGTTCGGCCCAGCCGACGACCTCGGCGCGGGTGGCATCGTCGTGTTGTACGTCGAGCAGACGGGCGGCGGTGGCGCTGATGCGTGCGACGCCTTGCGCCTGGGCCAGGGCTGCCAGCTGTTCGGCGTGTTCCACGGTCAGGCCGGGGGATTGGACGACAAGGTGATGGGTAGTCATAAAAATCAGTGTGGTTTGACGGTTACTTCAAGGCGCGCAGCACGGCGCGCACGGCGTCGGCGCGGGCCGGAATCTGCGCGGCCTTGATCTCAACCCGCAATTTATCCTGTCCCGCCAGTTTGATGTGACGCTGGCGCTGCACGAGTTCGATGATCTTGCCGGGATCGACCGAGGTCTTGGGGCCGAATTGCAGCAGCGCCTGGGTTTCGCTGGCGTCGATCTTGACGATGCCCAGGGGCTGGGCGGCCAGGCGCAGGCGGTGCGTGGCGAGCAGCGTCTGCGCGGCCTCGGGCAGCTTGCCGAAGCGGTCGATCAGTTCTTCCTGGATGTGGATCAGGTCGTCTTCGTCCGCGGCGTGCGCCAGGCGCTTGTAGATGCCCAGGCGCGCATGGACGTCGGCGCAATAGTCGGACGGCAGCAGCGCCGGGGCGTGCAGGTTGACTTCGCAGGCCAGGTTGAAGGGCGCGTCCAGGTCGGGTTCTTCGCCGGCGCGCAGCGCGCGCACGGCTTCGTTGAGCATCTCGTTGTACATCGAGAAGCCCACTTCCTGGATGTTGCCGGACTGCGAATCGCCCAGCACTTCGCCCGTGCCGCGGATCTCCAGGTCATGCATGGCCAGGTAGAAGCCCGAACCCAGCTCTTCCATGGCCTGGATGGCTTCCAGGCGCTTCTTGGCGTTGTTGGTGATGGCGTCCTCGCCGGGCGTCAGCAGGTAGGCGTAGGCCTGGTGGTGCGAGCGCCCGACCCGGCCGCGCAGCTGGTGCAGTTGGGCCAGCCCGAAGCGGTCGGCGCGGTGGATCACAATGGTGTTGGCACTGGGCACGTCGATGCCGGTTTCGATGATGGTGGTGCACAACAGCACGTTGTAGCGCTGCTGGTAGAAGCCCTTCATCACCTGTTCCAGCTCGCGCTCGGGCATCTGGCCATGGGCCACGGCGATGCGGGCCTCGGGCACCAGTTCTTCCAGGCGGGCTCGGCGGTTGTGGATGGTCTCGACTTCGTTGTGCAGGAAATAGCACTGGCCGCCGCGCTTGAGTTCGCGCAAGAGCGCTTCGCGCAGGGTGCTGCCGTCCTCGCGCCGCACGAAGGTCTTGATGGCCAGGCGCTTTTGCGGCGCGGTGGCGATGACGGAGAAGTCGCGGATGCCTTCCAGCGACATGCCCAGCGTGCGCGGAATGGGCGTGGCGGTCAGCGTCAGCACGTCGACCTCGGCGCGCAGCGCCTTCAAGGCTTCCTTCTGGCGCACGCCGAAGCGGTGTTCCTCGTCGATGATGACCAGGCCCAGGCGCTTGAATTTCACGTCCTTGGACAGGATCTTGTGGGTGCCGATGACGATGTCCACGCGGCCGTCGTTGATGCCTTCGATGGCGGCGGAAACTTCCTTGGCCGAACGGAAGCGCGACAGCTCCACGACCTTCACGGGCCAGTCGGCGAAGCGGTCGGAGAAGGTCTGCGCATGTTGTTCGGCCAGCAGCGTGGTGGGGCAGAGCAGGGCGACCTGCTTGCCGTTGGCCACGGCCAGGAAGGCGGCGCGCAGCGCGACCTCGGTCTTGCCGAAGCCCACGTCGCCGCAGACCAGGCGGTCCATGGGGCGGCCGGAGGTCATGTCGGCGATGACGGCCTCGATGGCGGCGGCCTGGTCGGCTGTTTCCTCGAAGCCGAAGCCCTCGGCGAAGGCCTGGTAGTCGTTGAGCGGCAGGTTGAAGGCGTAGCCTTCGCGCGCGGCGCGCTGGGCGTACAGCGCCAGCAGCTCGGCGGCGGTGTCGCGGACCTGGCGGGCGGCCTTGCGGCGCGCCTTGTCCCATTGGCCGGAGCCCAGCTGGTGCAGGGGCGCGGCTTCCGGATCGGCGCCGCTGTAGCGGGCGATCACGTGTAGCTGCGACACCGGCACGTACAGCGTGCTGCCGTTGGCGTACTCCAGATGCAGGAATTCCATCCCGCCTTCGCCCATGTCCATGTTGACCAGGCCGTGGTAGCGGCCGATGCCGTGCTGCGCATGGACCACGGGGTCGCCTGCACGCAGCTCGGACAGGTCGCGCACCATGGCTTCGACGTTGCTGGCGCGTTCCTGGTCGCGCTTGCCGCGGCGGCCGGTGGTGGCCAGGCCCGGGTACAGGTCGTTTTCGGTGAGGAAGGCCAGATTGGCCTGGGGCAGCCCGAAGCCGGTGGACAGCGGCGCGGCGACGATGCCGAAATGGGCGTCCGAGGCGAGGAAGGCTTCGATGGTGTCGGGCTGTGCGTCCGGTGTGACGCCGAACTCGTTGAGCATCTGCACCAGGGTCTCGCGCCGGCCGGCGGAGTCGGCGCACAGCAGCACGCGTGTCTGGCCGGCCTGCACCAGCGCGCGCAGCTTGGCGATGGGATCTTCAGAACGCCGCGCCACGCTCACATCAGGCGCCGCGCGGAAGTCCGGGTGCGGCTGGCCGGCGGTCAGCGACAGGCGACGGAAGTCCTTCAGCCGCGCGTAGAGCGTCTCGTTGTCCAGGAACAGTTCGGACGGCGGCAGCACCGGCCGTTCGCGGTCGCTCTTGAGGAAGCCGTAGCGGCTGGAGGTGTCCTGGTTGAAGCGCTGGATGGCGTCGTCGATGTCGCCTACGGTGACGGTGACCGTGCCTTGCGTCAGGTAGTCGAACAGGGTCGCCGTTTCCTCGAAGAAGAGCGGCAGGTAGTACTCGACGCCGGCGAACGGAATGCCGTTGCCGATGTCCTTGTAAGGCAAGGCGCGCGAAGGATCGCCTTCGAAGACTTCACGGAAGCGCGCCCGGAAGCGGTTGCGCGCGTCTTCGTCCATCGGGAATTCGCGGCCGGGCAGCAGCTGCACTTCGCGCACCGGGTACAGGCTGCGCTGCGTGTCCACGTCGAAGCTGCGGATGGTCTCGATCTCGTCGTCGAACAGGTCCAGGCGGTAGGGCACCACCGAGCCCATGGGGAACAGGTCGATCAGGCCGCCGCGCAGGCAGAACTCGCCGGGCGCCGTCACCTGGGTGACGTGGTTGTAGTTGGCCAGGGTCAGCTGGGCGCGCAGCGCGGCTTCGTTGAGCTTGTCCTTCTGCTTGAAGGAAAAGGTGTAGGCCGCAAGGAAAGAGGGCGGCGCCAGCCGGTACAGCGCCGTGGTGATCGGCACGGTCAGCACGTCCACCGACTTGGTCATCAGCGAGTGCAGCGTGTGCAGGCGTTCCGAAATCAGGTCCTGGTGCGGCGAGAAGGCGTCGTAGGGCAGCGTTTCCCAGTCGGGCAACTGGCGCACCCGCAGGTCCGGGGCGAACAGCTGGATTTCCTCGGCCAGGCGCTGGGCCTCGACCGGCTCGGCGGTCAGGATGACCAGCGGCGCCGAGGCCTGCCGCGCCAGATCCGCCAGCAGCCAGGCGTCGCCGGACCCTGGCGGGCGCGGCTGCGCATAGCGCGCGCCGGCCTTCAGCGCGGACAGAGTGGGGGCCGTGGCGGGGACGGGAGGCGCGAAGGTAGCGGGGGCGGAGGGGGCTGGCATCAGGCTGGAAGCAGGCATCAAGCGGAAGATTATAAAATCACCGCACCATGTCTGCCTCCCTCATTGCAATCGTGCCCGCTGCGGGCGTAGGGGCCCGCGCCAGCCGGCCCGGGCATGAAACCGTGCCCAAGCAATACCGTCCGCTGTCTGGACAGCCCATGCTGCGCCACGCAGTATGCGCGTTGCTGACCGATGAACGCATCTCGCAGGTGCGGGTGGCCGTGACGCCCGGCGACGGCTGGGTGGATGCGGCGCTGGCCGGCCTGCCGCGCACCGTGTGGCGCGCCTGCGGCGGCGCGACGCGTGCGGATACCGTGGCGGGTGCGCTGGCCGACAGCGGCGTGGCCGACGATACCTGGGTGCTGGTGCACGATGCTGCGCGCCCTGGGCTGCCTGCGGCCGCGCTGGGCCGGCTGATCGACGCCTGCCTGGCGGACCCCGTGGGTGGCCTGTTGGCGCTGCCCGTGGCGGACACCGTCAAGGGCGGCCACGAGCGCGTGGAGCGCACGCTGGACCGCAACGGCCTGTGGCTGGCGCAGACCCCGCAGATGTTCCGGGCCGGCGTGCTGCGCGATGCGCTGACGGCGGCCTCCGTGAGCGGCGCGGCCGTCACCGACGAGGCCTCGGCCATCGAGGCGGCAGGTTACGCGCCGCTGCTGGTGCCCGGCGCCATGCGCAATTTCAAGGTGACATGGCCGGACGATTTCGAACTGATGGAAAAATGGCTATGAGTATTCCTTTCCGCGTCGGCCAGGGTTTCGACGTGCATGCGCTGGTCGAGGGGCGCCCGTTGATCATCGGCGGCGTCACGATCCCCCACACGCATGGCCTGCTGGGGCATTCGGACGCGGACGTGCTGCTGCACGCCATTACCGACGCGCTGCTGGGCGCCGCCGGCCTGGGCGATATCGGCCGGCACTTTCCGGATACCGACCCGGCCTTCAAGGGCGCCGACAGCCGCGTGCTGCTGCGCGAGGCCATGGCGCGCGTGCGCGCCGCGGGCTGGACGCCAGTGAACATCGACGCCACGCTGCACGCGCAGGCGCCCAAGATCGGTCCGCACGCGCCGGCCATGGTGAAGAACATCGCCGCGGATACCGGGCTGGCCGAGACCGAGGTCAACATCAAGGCCAAGACCAACGAAGGCCTGGGGTACCTGGGCCGCAAGGAAGGCATCGCGGCGACGGTGGTGGCCTTGCTGGCGCGCGCGGCTTCCTAGCTCGCGCGAGGGCTCCGCGGCACCACGGCCGAATGCGCTTTTCCGCTGTTCATTTAGTTTGGATACATCTTTAACAAATGAATAAGCGGGTCGAATTGATCTGGCATATTCTGCGCTACTTCAATTCGACTACTGAGACATTCGGATGCATTTACGTGGCATCGCCCTGGCTTCCATCTTCAGCGCGGTAAGCCTGCCCGCGCATGCGCAGTACGAGCAGCAGTTGGGCCCGCTGGCCGGTGCGGTCAAGCAGCAGATGCTGGAGGGCTGGACCGCTGGCGTGCAGGATGGATGGTTCACCCTGCACAACGCGAACAAGGCCGACAGCGAACAGACCCTGTACATGAATGTCGGGCCGGCGCCGGAATCGGGCCGGGTGACCGACGTCAATGTGGTCGTCAAGTCTCCGAATCCGAAAGCGTCCATCGGCGTGGCGCTGAGCAACCGCGCCAACAAGAGCCTGTGCCTGCTCGAACTCACGGCCGACAAGAACACACTGCTGTTCTGTCTGCAGGGGCAGAACCGCCGTGACATCGCGTCGCTGCCCAACATTGCGAAGCTGGACGGTTCCGACCGCATCAGAGTGGTCGAGCTGCCGGGCGCGGCCCGTTTCATCGTCAACGGCCAGCAGATCGGCGATGTCAGCAACGAGCCCGCCACGGGTTCTGAACTGGGCATCATGGCCTACGACGTAGGCACCTTCGGCGTCGCCGACTTCAAGATCACGATGACTGGCGGCCAATCCGGCGCGGCGCCGGCGGCTGCCGGGACCTTGCCCGCGCGCGGCGGCAACGCAGGCGGGGGCACGGCGCAAAAGCCCCAGGCGCAGGCTCCGGCCGCTGGACAGGGCGGCGGCGACTACAACCCGGCTCTGCCGGGAGAGGGCCCCTATCCGCGCTTTGGCGGCGACACCATGCGCATCGTGTCGGTGTACATCGGCATCATGCGCAGCATCTTCATGCACGAGTTCGGGCACGCCCTGATCGGCGAGCTGGAGCTGCCCTCGACGGGGGCGGAAGAGGACGCGGTCGACATCTACTCGGCGCTGCAGATCGTCGAGCCGACCATGTATCCGTCGGACAACAAGGAAGTGAACACCATGGCGCAGGACGCGGCAAAGTACGCGGCCTTGCAGTGGTACTACAGCGGCAAGGTGGCCGAGCGCAGGGGAGCCGACGCCTCCTCGGCCTGGCAAGACGAGCACACTGGCGACCTGAAGCGTTTTCGCAACATGCTCTGCATCATGTACGGCGGCAACCCCGCCGTGTTCGAGTCCATTGCCAAACACGTCGGGCTGGAGGACCGGACCCGGGCGCGTTGCGCGGATGAATTCAACAAGCAGAACCGCGCCTGGAACAAGATCCTGGCGCCTCACACGCGCGTGGGCACCTGGACGCCCGAAGGCCAGCAGCCGGCGAATGCGCCCGGCGCGCCGGTGAAGGTGGTGTTCCAGCCGTCCAAGCGCAAGATCGGCAACTTGTTTGCGAACAATCTGTCCGAAGCGATCTCGAACAACATCAAGCTGCTGGGCGAGCGCTACGTGCTGCCGCGCCCGGTCAACGTGGTGTTCAAGGACTGCGGCCAGCTCAATGCCTGGTACAGCCCGCGCGAAGGCTCGATCACCATGTGCTACGAACTGATCGAAAACATCGCGGTGATGATTTCCGACATCGAGATGGGCACCGTGGGCGGCGAGGTCGCGGCCCAGGGTGGCGGCGCCCCAGGCTCGGCCGCGCCGCGTCAGCAGCCGGCGCCGGGGCAGGGCCTGCCTGCCAGCGCCATCGACGAGCTGAAGGACTTTGGCGTGCCCGCCACGACCATGCTGTTCACCGCGCCGTACAAGGGGCCGACGCCCAACAAGATCTACCGGGCCCAGGTGATCACGACCGCCGACCTGGTCGGGATGATCAAGAAGGACAAGAATCTCCTGATCGTCGACACCAGCGGGCTGCGCGACACGGTGCCCATCGGTTATCCGCTGACAGATGCGGGTTCGGACGGCAGCGTCACGGATCACCTGCAGCAAGGCTTCGACGCCTGGCTGTTGAAGAACAACGGCGGCGATCGCAAGGCGCCCGTCGTGATCCTGGGCGCCGGCATGAACGATCGTTCCGCCTACAACGCGGCGTTGCGCGCCGGCACATTGGGCTGGACCGTGTACTGGTACCGCGGCGGCGTCGAGGCCTGGGTCGCCAACGGCCTGCCGACCACGTCGAGCATGCCGAAGAAATAAGCGATCGACGGCCCTGCATAAGAAAACCCGCCTGCGGCATGCGCCGCAGGCGGGTTTTTTATTGCGCGGGGCCGTTTACTTGCCTTGCGCAGCCAGCGCCAGGGCGGCGGCGTTGACCACGGCGGCAATGCGGCCGGCGTCGCGCAGCTGTTCGGTCGACAGGCCGTCGTTCTTCAGGTTCTCGTAGTGCGAGGCCACGCAGAAATGGCACTTGCCGATGATGGAGGCCACCAGGGCGAACAGTTCGAAGCGCTTCTTCTCGACGCCGCCATGGGTGGCGTAGGCGTTCATGCGCAACTGGGCCGGCAGGCTCTTCAGTTGGGCGTCGCCGGTCATTTCGACGTAGGGATACCAGGTGTTGTTCATGCCCATGAGGGCAGAGGCCGTCAGCGCGGCGTTGGCGTCGCCTTCCGACAGGCCGCTCTTGAAGGCTTCGACCAGCACCGGGCTGCGCGCGGCATAGGCGGCGGACAGGGCGGCGCCGACGGCATCTTCGGGAGCCAGGGTTGAGCGGGCGATCACGGCGTCCAGATTCAGGCGGATGTCCTTGGCCCAATCCGGCAGTTGTTCCTTAATGGTCGTAAGAAATTCCATAGCTTTTACCTATAATCTAGAGCAGTTAAAGCCCAGCGCAGGACCCGCAATCGGGTCCCGGGCCGGGCTGGAAATTACAGCGTGGCGCCGCCAACCGTACGGTTGCACGGGCACAGCTCGTCGGTTTGCAGGCCGTCGAGCAGACGCAGAACTTCTTCCGGGTTACGGCCGACGTTCAGGTTGTTCACCGAAACGTGCTGGATCGTGTTGTCCGGATCAACGATGAAGGTGGCGCGCAGGGCAACGCCAGCACCCTTTTCACGCACGCCCAGCTGGTCGATCAGGGCGCCGGTGGTGTCGCCGAACTGGTAGTGACCCAGCTTGTTGAGGTCCGGGTGCTCACGGCGCCAGGCCAGCTTGACGAATTCGTTGTCGCTCGAACCGCCCAGCAGGACGGCGTCGCGGTCTTCGAAATCCTTGGCCAGCTTGTTGAAGCCGACGATTTCGGTCGGGCAAACAAACGTGAAGTCTTTCGGGTAGAAGTAGATGACCTTCCACTTGCCGGGGAACGAGCTTTCGGTGATGTCTTCAAACGCCGACACGCCGTTTTCTTCGTGCTGGTTGAAGCCGGGCTTGACGCCGGTGACCTTGAAGGGTTCGAGTTTGTCGCCAACAGTTTTCATGTTTACTCCCAGTTGTTGGTGGAATTAAGGCTGCGCCTCAAACCTTAATTCTACGCTATGGATTTTCGTTGTCTAATTGATAATTCCTAAACTTCGCTTTGGGCAACTCTATCCTTGCGGTCAGGCCGCCGCCCTCGCGCGGCAGCATGCGCAGCGAGCCGCCCACGTGCTTGAGCAGGCGTTCGACGATGGCCAGGCCGAGACCCGCGCCGCTGACGCCAGTGCGTGCCGCCTCGCCGCGCGAGAACGGCCGCAGCAGGCGGTCGACGTCTTCCGGCGCGATGCCGGGACCGCGGTCGGACACCTCGATCACGATCATGGAGCCTTCAGCTTGCAGTGTCATGACCAGATGCGCCATGCCGTCGGCGGAACGGCCGTAGCGCCGCGCGTTCTCGATCAGGTTGCTGACGATGCGCTTGAGGTCCAGCGCCGTGATGCGGGCGCGCAGGCCCGGTTCCAGCGTGGCGTCCAGCTCCCCGCCCAGGGATGCGGTATGGCTGCGTTCGCGTTCGTAGAGCTCGGCCAGCACCGCGGAGATGTCCGTGGCCAGCTGCGGCAAGGTGCCGGCGGGGCGCGCGTACTCCATCAATTGGCCGATGCTGTGGTCGATCTGGCCCAGGTCTTCGTCGATGGCCTGGCGGGCGTCCTCGGACACGCCGCTCAACTCGATCTCGAGTCGCATGCGCGCAAGCGGCGTGCGCAGGTCGTGCGAGATCCCCGCGAGCATCAGCTCGCGGTCGGCCTCCGCCTGTCTCAGGTCCTTGGCCATGCGGTTGAACGAGGCGTTCAGGTCGCGGATCTCCAGCGGTCCCTGCTCGGGCAGGGCAGCGGGAGTTTCGCCCCGCGACAGCACCTGGGCGGCCCGGGCCAGCCGCGATAGCGGCCGGTTGACGAAGCCCACGCTGACCGCGGCTCCCACCAGCGACAGCAATAGCGCCGTGGCGCCCCAGCCCAGCCATTCGATCCCGCCCGTCAGGCCGATCTGCTCGCGCTCGAACACCAGCCAGTAAAGGTCTTTCTCTATCTGGAAACTGACCCAGAAGCCGGGCACCTGGTTGACGCCCCAGGCAATCTGCGTTTCCGGGCCGAAGCGCGTGCGGATGTGCTGGGCAACGCGTTGCCAGTAATCGTCGTCGGGGAGGGCTTCGGCGAAGTCGGTGACTTCGCGCGGATAGACCTGGATGCCTTCGTTGGTAGCCAGGTCCAGCAGCAGCTTGCTGCGCTCGTCGTTATGCGAGTAGATCAGCGCGGTGCGCGTGATATTGACGGCCGTGATCACCCGCTGCGCCATTTGATTGGCGCGCGGTCCCAGCTCCATGCTGAAGAATACTTGTAGCCACGCGCCCAGGCTGACGAGCATCAGCGCGGCGAGCAACAGGAACGTGCGGCCGAACAAGCCGAGCCGCAAACGTGATGTCAGGTTCCTGAAGGTTCTGCGCAAGCGGGGCACGAGGCTGCGCTCCTGCCCGGGGCGGGCGAGTCGGTCAGCTACCACCGTCCGGCACAAACACGTATCCGAGACCCCAGACGGTCTGGATGAATACGGGCTTGGACGGATTCGGTTCGATCAGCTTGCGCAGGCGCGAGATCTGCACGTCCAGGCTGCGATCGAAGGCTTCGTATTCGCGGCCGCGCGCCAGTTCCATGAGCTTGTCTCGCGACAGCGGGATCTTGGGGTGGCGTGCGAACACCTTCAGCACCGAGAATTCGCCGGTGGTGATGGGCACCTGTTCGCCGTTGCGCGTGAGCGTGCGGGTGGACAGGTTCAGCGTGTAGGGGCCGAAGGCGATGGACTCGTTTTCCTGGCTGGGGGCGCCGGGGTGTTCCTCGGTGCCGCGGCGGCGCAGGATCGCGTTGATCCGCGCCAGCAGTTCCCGGGGGTTGAACGGCTTGGACAGGTAGTCGTCCGCACCCATTTCCAGGCCGACGATGCGGTCGATTTCTTCCGCCTTGGCCGTCAGCATGATGATGGGGGTATTGTCGTGACCACCGCGCAGCCGGCGACAGATGGACAGGCCATCCTCTCCAGGCAGCATCAGATCCAGCACGAGCAGGTCGAAATGCTCGCGTTGCCAGAGTTTGCCCATCTCTTTGGCGTCTTCGGCAACGAAAACGTTGAATCCCTGTTCGGATAAGTACCGACGCAGCAAATCGCGCAAGCGCGGATCATCGTCGACGACGAGGATTTTTCGGGTGGGGGTGGTGTTTTGCGTATTCATGGCCGGAAATGTAACAGTGGCAAGAACCAGCGGCTAGTGGGCGTTCACAAGATATTACACATTGCGAACCATGGTTGAAATCCCCCTCGCATCCCCCTGATAACCGGGGGCGGAGTCGCGGTATTTCGTACAATCTGCATCTATGGAACTAAACCTGCTGGCTTTGGAAACTTCTTCGTCCCGTTGCGGCGTGGCTCTGTTGCGGGCGGTCGATGGCCGCCTGGAGGTCAGCGTCAGGGAACATGAAGGCTCCCAGGAGCACGCGGAACGGCTCCTGCCCATGGCCAACGAGTTGCTGGCGGCGTCCGGACTGGCGCCAGCCGCCTTGCACGCGGTGGCTTTTGGCCAGGGTCCGGGCGGATTCACCGGCCTGCGAGTGGCCTGCGGAGTGGCGCAAGGCATGGGCCTCGGCCTGGGCATCCCCGTTGTTCCCATTGTCTCTCATCAGGCGGTCGCCGCACAGGTGGAGACCACCCCGGCGGGCGCGATCGTGGTTGCGCTGGACGCCCGCATGAACGAGGTCTATCTGGCCGTCTACCGCCAGGCGAACATTTCAGATGGCGAAATCTCTTGGGAAGTCCTGCAGGCGCCCTTGCTGATCGCGGCGGCCGAAGTCGTGCCATGGACCGCACATCACCTGCCGGCCTGGTCGGCGCGCGCGGGCCTGCCGCTGGAACCGGTATTGGCCGGCGATGCCTGGGATGCCTACGCGTCCGAAATGGAATATCCCGGCGCCTGGCGCCGCGCGGACGCCAGGCGCCCGGAAGCGGCCAGCGTCGCCCGTTTGGGGCGGCAGGGCTGGTTGCAGGGCGAGGCCGTGGCGCCCGAGCTGGCTGCGCCGCTCTACGTGCGCGACAAGGTGGCATTCACCACGGCCGAGCGCATGCGCGGCGAAGGCGGTAATCCGAAAGCCCGGCCTTCGCTGGTTCCCTCGGTGCCTCAACCGATGACCGACGCCGACCTGGACGAGGTCGTGGCGCTGGAGGCGCACGTGCAGGCCTTCCCCTGGACGCGCGGCAATTTCGCGGACGCCCTGGCGGCAGGCTACGGCGCCTGGGCGCTGCGGCGCGAAGGCAAGCTGGCGGGGTTTTGCGTGCTCATGTTCGCGCCCGACGTGGCGCACCTGCTGGTGATCGCGGTGGCCAAACCGCTGCACCGCCAGGGCCTGGGCGGCTTGCTGCTGGACTGGTGCGAGCAGCAGGCGCGCGAACGCGGCATGGAGGGCGTGCTGCTGGAGGTGCGCCCCTCCAATGAGTCGGCCATCAGTTTCTACAAACGGCACGGGTATCTGCAAATCGGCGTGCGCCGAGGCTATTACCCGGCCGAGAAAGGCGGCAGGGAAGATGCCCTGGTCATGCAGAAGCGCTTTGCGGCGGATGGAGCGGCGGCATGAGCCAGCCCAACGCAGCGCCGCCGCCGGCCGCGCCCCGGGTCAATCCGCTGCAGCGCATCTGGTTGCGCGAGATCGGCATGGAGCGGCTGTGGCTGCGTCCGGCCCCTGCGCCCAGCAGGCCGACGGCCGAGACGCAAGTCCTTGTTTCGACGCCAGTTTTGCCGGCTGCGGCGCAGATTCCCGTAGCTGAGGCGCCGATTGCGCCGCAGCCTGTTGCGGCTGTCGCGCCGGTCGCTGCCGTCCCGGCGCGCGAGGCAGCGCCCGCCGCCGTAGCGGCGCCTGCGGAACCGACTCCTGGTCGTGCCGGAATACCGACGTCGATCCTGAACCGCAAAGGCCCGCCGCCGCCGCCAGCTCCCAAGGCCGAGGCCGAGGCAGCGCTTCCGCCTCCCGTGCCGGTGGCAGAAGCGATCCGGAATTCCACGCTGGAAGAAATGCACGATCAGGTCGTGGCCTGTTCCGCCTGCGGGCTGTGCAAGGGCCGCCGCAACGCGGTCTTCGGTCACGGCGGCCAGCCCACGCGCTGGCTGGTGGTGGGCGAGGCGCCTGGCGAGCAAGAGGACCGGCAAGGGCAGCCCTTCGTGGGCCGCTCGGGCCAGTTGCTGGACGCCATGCTGTCGTCGGTGTCCATGAGCCGCGAGCGCGACGTGTTCATCACCAACGTCATCAAGTGCCGGCCGCCTGGCAATCGCAATCCCAAGCCCGAGGAAATCGCGGCCTGCAGTCCCTACCTGATGCGCCAGATCGCGCTGCTCAAGCCGGAGCGGATCCTGGTGCTGGGCCGTTTCGCGGCCCAGACGCTGCTGGGCACGGACGCGACCATCGGCAGCCTGCGCGGCCGTATCCACCAGTTGAAGACCGACGAAGGGCGGGAGATTCCGGTGGTCGTCAGCTACCACCCCGCCTACCTGCTGCGCAGCCCCAGCGAGAAGGCGCGCGCCTGGCAGGACCTGCGCCTGGCCGTGGCGCAATTGGCCTGAGCCTGGCTCCATGGTCGTGGGGCAATGAAAAAACCGGGCGCAAGCCCGGTTTTTTCATTGCAGCGGAATTGCGCGCCTAGTGCGTGGAGTCCAGCGCGCGCCCGTGGCCTTCCTGGCCGATCTGGTCGTGCAGTTCGGGATTGGCCTGCAGGTTGCGCTTGCTCCAGCGCATGAAGACCACCATCAGCACCGCGACCACGGTGCCGAAGATCACGATGATGATGTTGATGGGCAACTGCAGCCACAGCAGCAGCGTGTACATGGCCACCATCAGCAGGATGTTGAGCTGTTCGTTGAAGTTCTGCACGGCGATGGAGTGGCCGGCCGACAGCAGCACGTGGCCGCGGTGCTGCAGCAGCGCGTTCATCGGCACCACGAAGAAGCCGGCCAGGCCGCCCGTGATCAGCAGCAGCAGGTAGACGCTCCAGGGCGAGTAGACCAGCGGCATCAGCAGCACGACCAGGCCCATGGCGGCGCCGACCGGCAACACGGCCAGCGCGCGGCGCAGCGGAATGCGGCCCGCCAGGATGGAGCCGACGACGGTGCCCAGCGCGGCCACGCCCATCAGCATTGAGGCCTTGTCCAGTTGGTATCCGAGGTGGCTGCGGCCCCATTCGATGACGATCAACTGCAGCGTGGCGC
Organism: Achromobacter sp. GD03932; assembly: GCF_029839485.1. NCBI lineage: Bacteria > Pseudomonadati > Pseudomonadota > Betaproteobacteria > Burkholderiales > Alcaligenaceae > Achromobacter > Achromobacter sp. GD03932. Next base: position 163,801 of record NZ_JAOCAT010000009.1, on the reverse strand, counting down.
CCGCGCCCCAGAACAGGGTGGTGACGGCCAGCGAGATCTGGCCCAGCTTGTCTTTCCACAGCACACGGACGTAGCCCCAGAAGGTGCGGATGAGCCGCACCGGGTTCTTCTGCTGCGGCGGGTAGCGCACGTGGGTGTGCGGAATCAGCAGGTTGCACAGCGCCGCCAGCAGGTACACGAAGGCGATGACCAGGATCGCGGCCTCGGCCGGGGTGTGGACCAGCTTGCCGATGAAGGAGTGGCTGAGCAGGGCGGTGGAAACAGAGGACGAGATCAGCAGGCCGCCCAGCACCGTGCCCAGGATGATGGAGAAGACGGTCAGGCCCTCGATCCAGCTATTGCCCTTGACCAGCATGGCCGGGGGCAGCATTTCCGTGACGATGCCGTACTTGGCGGGGGAGTAGGCCGCGGCGCCGATGCCGACGATGCCGTAGGCCGCGCAGACCAGGTAGGTCTGGTACTCGGAGGCGACGCCGATGCTGGCATACGAGAACATCAGCATGCAGCCGGTCACTTTCAGGGCATTGGTGGAGAACATCACGCGGCCCTTGGGGAAGGAGTCCGCCAGCGCCCCGACAAAGGCGGCCAGCACCACATAAGCCAGCGCGAACGACCACTTCATCATGGGCGCCATCCAGTCCGGCCCATGCAGTTCCTGTATCAAGGCGATGGCTGCGATGAACAGCGCGTTGTCCGCCAATGACGAGAAGGCCTGCGCGGCCATGACCAGATAGAAACCACGTTTCAAGAATGTCCCCGTTCTCAGGCCTGGCCCCGGCCAGTCCGCGTGAAAATTTATGTGTCGTGCAAAAAAGTGTCAGGGAGTATAGCCGGACCCCAGGCGGCGGCCATTGAGCGTTTGCCCGCGGGTTGACCGCCGGCAAGCCTTAGGGACAACACGCCTTGACCCTTGCTGACGTTCGGGGACAGACTGCCTGCGGTATCATACGACCCATGTGTAAGCCGGCCCCCCAGGGGCCGGTTTGCAATCTGTGCGGCAGGTCCGTTAACGCCTTTCGTTCAACCCACCCCGTCGTCATCGTATTGTGCGTCTTACTCAGCTAAAACTCGCCGGCTTCAAGTCCTTCGTCGATCCCACCGTGATTCCCGTGCCCAGCCAACTGGTGGGCGTGGTGGGTCCCAATGGCTGCGGAAAATCGAACATCATTGATGCCGTGCGCTGGGTGCTGGGTGAGGCCAAGGCCTCGGAACTGCGCGGCGAGTCCATGCAGGACGTCATTTTCAACGGCTCCGGCAACCGTAAGCCTGCTGCGCGGGCCTCGGTGGAAATGGTGTTCGACAACAGCGAAGGGCGCGCCGCCGGCCAGTGGAGCACCTACGCGGAAATCGCCGTGCGCCGGGTGCTGACCCGCGACGGCACCAGCAGCTACTTCGTCAACAACCAGCAGGTCCGCCGCCGCGACATCCACGACATCTTCCTGGGCACCGGCCTGGGCGCCCGCGGCTACGCCATCATCGGCCAGGGCATGATCAACCGCCTGATCGAGGCGCGTCCCGAAGAACTGCGGGTGTTCCTGGAAGAGGCGGCAGGGGTGTCGCGCTACAAGGAACGGCGCCGCGAGACCGAGAACCGCCTGTCCGACACGCGCGAGAACCTGACCCGCGTCGAAGACATCCTGCGCGAACTCAATAATCAGCTGGAGAAGCTGGAAGCGCAGGCCGAAGTGGCCACGCGCTACCGCGAACTCCAGGCCGACGGCGAAAAGAAGCAGCATGCGTTGTGGTTCCTGAAGGAAACCGGGGCGCGCGAAGAGCGCGCCAAGAAAGCCCAGGAGATGGCGCAGGCCCAGAATGAACTGGAAGCCGCCATCGCCGGCTTGCGGGCGGGCGAAGCCGCGCTGGAGTCCCGCCGCCAGGCCCACTACGCCGCCAGCGATGCAGTGCATACCGCCCAGGGCGGGCTGTACGAGGCCAACGCGCAAGTCAGCCGCCTGGAAGCCGAAATCCGTCACGTGGTGGATTCCCGCAACCGCCTGCAAGCGCGCCGCGATCAGCTGCAGCAGCAGATCGGCGAGTGGACCGCCCAGCGCGAGCATTGCACCGAACAGATCGCCCAGGCCGAGGAAGACCTGGCCGCCGGCGCCGCCCGCACGGAAGAGGCGCGCGCCAAGGCCGAGGACGCCCAGGCCGCGCTGCCGGCCGTGGAGCAGCGCGTGCGCGAAGCCGCCTCCGGGCGCGACGAGATGCGCGCCGCGCTGGCCCGCGTCGAACAGAATCTCGCCCTGGTGGCCCAGTCGCAGCGCGACGCGGACCGCCAGATGCAGGCGCTGGAGCAGCGCCGCGAACGCTTGCAACAGGAACTGCGCGAACTGCACAGTCCCGATCCAGTGCGCCTGGAGCAACTGGCTGGCGACCGCGCCGCCGGCGAGGACCAGCTCGAGGAAGCCCAGGAAGAGCTGGCTACCCTGGAAGGCCGCGTGCCGGAAGCGGATGCCGAGCGCAGCCGCGCCCAGGCCGCCGCCCAGACCGACGTGCAGAACCTGGCGCGCCTGGAAGCCCGCCTGTCGGCCCTGGTGAAGCTGCAGGAAGACGTGCAGAAGCAGGGGGCGCTGGAACCCTGGCTGGCCAAGCATGAACTGGCCGGTCTGTCGCGTTTGTGGCAGAAGCTGCACATCGAACCGGGCTGGGAAACCGCCCTGGAAGCCGCACTGCGCGAGCGCATGGCCTCGATGGAAGTGCGCAACCTGGATTGGGCCCGCGCCTTCGCCGAGGATGCGCCGCCGGCCAGGCTGGCCTTCTACCAGCTGCCGGCCGCCGCGCCGACGCCCGCCGCGCCGGCCGGCCTGACCTCGCTCGCCAGCCTGCTGCGCATCACCGATCCCGACCTGCGTACGCTGCTGAATGAGTGGCTGGGCGGCATCTACACGGCCACCGACGTGACCCAGGCGCTGGCCATGCGCGCCAGCCTGCCCGCGGGCGGGGCCTGCGTGGTCAAGGCCGGCCATCTGGTCGACGCCCACAGCGTGCGTTTCTATGCGCCCGATTCCGAGCAGGCCGGCCTGTTGGCGCGCCAGCAGGAAATCGAGAACCTGCAACGCGAGATCAAGGCCCAGCAACTGATCGCCGACCAGGCGCGCGCCGCGGTCGCCCGCGCCGAGGCCGCCTGGCAACAAGTGTCCCAGGCCATCGCCCCGGCGCGCCAGCGCGTGGCCGAGGTCACCCGCCGGGTGCACGACATCCAGCTGGAACACTCGCGCCTGCAGCAGCAGGCCGAGCAGTCCGGCGAACGCGCCTCGCGCCTGCGCCAGGACCTGGAAGAGATCAAGGTCCAGGAAGAAGACCTGCGCGCCACCCGCGAAGAGGCCGAGGCCCGCTTCGAGGCGCTGGACGAGGAGCTGGCCGAACACCAATCCCGTTTCGCCGACGCCGAGATCGACGGCGAAACCCTGGCGGCCCAGGCTGAAGCGGCCCGCGCCGGCCTGCGCGAACTGGAACGCGCCGCCCAGGAAGCCGAATTTGCCGAACGCGGCATCCAGGTCCGCATTACCGATCTACAGCGCAACCAGCAATTGGCGGCCGACCAAAGCCAGCGCGGCAGCGTCGAACTGGAGCAGCTGATGGTGGACCTGGCCGAGCTGGACGCCTCGGCGTCCCAGGCCGGCCTGCAGGACGCCCTGGAAGCGCGCGCCGAGCGCGAGGAAGCGCTGTCGCGCGCGCGCCAGGAACTGGAAAATCTGGCGGCCCTGCTGCGCGGCGCCGACGAAGACCGCCTGCAGCAGGAACAGACGCTGGAGCCGCGGCGCGCCCGCATCATGGAACTGCAGCTGCAGGAACAGGCCGCCCGCCTGGCCGAAGAGCAGTTCACCGAACAATTGAACGCGCGCGAGGTCGACCGCGAGGCGCTGGCCCAGGATCTGGCCAACCAGCCCGATGAATGGCGCCGCGCCAGCTGGCTGCAGTCCGAAGTCAGCCGCATTTCGCGCCAGATCGAAGCCCTGGGCTCGGTCAACCTGGCGGCGCTGGATGAATTGAACACCTCGCGCGAGCGCAAGGGCTTCCTCGATTCGCAGCACCAGGACCTGATGACCGCCATCGAGACCCTCGAGGACGCCATCCGCAAGATCGACCGCGAAACCCGCGAGCTGCTGCAAGAGACCTTCAACGTCGTCAACGGCCACTTCGGTGAGCTGTTCCCCAAGCTGTTCGGCGGCGGCGAGGCCAAGCTGACCATGACGGGCGAGGAAATTCTCGACGCTGGCGTGCAGGTCATGGCCCAGCCTCCGGGCAAGCGCAACAGCACCATTCACCTGCTGTCCGGCGGCGAAAAGGCCCTGACCGCGACCGCCCTGGTGTTCGCGCTGTTCAAGCTCAACCCTGCGCCGTTCTGCCTGCTGGACGAGGTGGACGCGCCGCTGGACGACGCCAACACGGAGCGCTATGCGAACCTGGTCGCCAACATGAGCGAGCAGACCCAGTTCCTGTTCATCTCGCACAACAAGATCGCGATGCAGATGGCCAAGCAACTGATCGGTGTAACCATGCAAGAGCAAGGGGTTTCGCGTATCGTTGCGGTAGACATAGACTCGGCCGTCCAGATGATGGCCTCCGAAGCGGCATAAACCCAATATTCAGAAGGGCGTCGGGGTTTCGGCGCGGGATTTATACATGAGTGATTTGCAGATCGGGCTGATAGCCCTGGGCGTATTGCTGATACTGCTGGTGCTGGGATTCAACTGGTGGCAGGACCGGCGCGTCCGGCGCAAGATGCAGACCCATTTCCCCTCCACCGAACAGGATCCGCTGTTGGGGGCGGGGGCGGCATCTGCAGGCGCTGCGCCGGCCGCGGGCGCAGCGGCGTCGCGCCGCGAGCCCGGCATGGGCGGCGAGAGCGCCCGTGCCCAGTCCGGTCAGCCGGAGCCGGTCGATGCCGGCAGCGATGCCGACGATACCGAAGAACCCGATCCCGCCTGCGAGGTGGTCATCGAGATCAACTTCGCCGACACCGTGCGCGGCGCCGACCTGCTGCCCTACATGCAGAGCCTGCGCCACGTGGGCCGCAAGCCCATGCGCGTGTTCGCCGAAACCGATCAGCGCCGCCACCGCGCGCGCGTTCACGCCGGCGAATCCTATGCGTCCATGCAGCTGGCCGTGCTGCTGGCCAACCGCAGCGGTCCGCTGACCGCCATCGAATGGTCGCAGGCCTGGGCCCGCGCCCAGGACATGGCCGAGCGTTTCGACGCCACCATCGAAGGCCCGGACCAGCAGGCCGTGCTGGAGCAGGGCGCCCGATTGGACGACACCTGCGCCGCCCTGGACACCCAGGTTGGCCTGACCCTGCTGCTGGGTACGGCCCAGCCCGCCGCCGAAGTCCTGTCCGTGGCGCGCGACCTGGGCTTTGTCGCCGACGGCAGCCGCCTGGCCTGGCCGGCGGACAACGGCATAGCCCGCTTCACGCTGGCGCGCGGCGACGGTGCGGCATTCGATGCCGGCATGGGCGGCATCGAACGCCTGTACCTGCTGCTGGACGTGCCCTGCAGCCCGGCGGACGAGCGCGCTTTCGGCCGCATGGTCGATGTGGGCCGCGATCTGGCTGCCCGTCTGCGCGCGGACCTGGTGGACGACCAGGGCAAGCCGCTGGCCGATGGTTCGGAAACGGTCATCGACGAGCGTCTCCAGGTGCTGTTCGGCCAGCTCGAACAAGCGGGCCTGCCCGCTGGCAGCGAGCGCGCCCTAAGGGTGTTTGCGTAAATGAGCGGCGCGTCTGGCGGTGAAAACGCGGCGCAGGCCGCGGCGCGCTTGCGCGCCGAAATCGAACAGCACAACGTCCGCTACTACGTCTACGACGATCCGTCGATATCGGATGCCGAGTACGACCGGCTGATGCGCGAACTGCAGGCCCTGGAGGCCGAGCATCCGGAGCTGGTGACGCCGGAGTCGCCGACGCAGCGCGTGGGTGCGGCGCCTGTTTCGGCATTTGGCAGCGTGCGTCACGTGGTGCCGATGCTGTCGCTGGGCAACGCCTTCGACGAAGAAGACGTGACGGCCTTCGACCGCCGCGTCACCGACACGCTGCGCGGCGCGGGCCTGCTGGGGCCGGCGCAGCAAGCCGATTACTTCTGCGAGCTCAAGCTGGACGGGCTGGCAATCAGCCTGCGCTACGAAGACGGCCGCCTGGTGCAGGCCGCCACCCGCGGCGACGGCCAGACGGGTGAAGACGTCACCTCCAATATCCGCACCATCAAGGCGATTCCGCTGCAGCTCAAGGGGGCGTACCCCAAGGTGCTGGAAGTCCGCGGCGAAGTCCTGATGAATCGCGCCGACTTTGAAAAGCTGAACCAGGCCCAGGCCAAGCGCGACGAGAAAGTCTTCGTCAATCCGCGCAATGCCGCCGCGGGCAGCCTGCGCCAGCTGGATCCGCGCATCACCGCCAAGCGGCCGCTGCGCTTCTTCGCCTATGGCTGGGGCGAAGTCCAGGGCCTGGCGGGTTCGCAGGGCGGCTTGTTCGCCGAAGCGTCGGCTGGCGTGGCCGAGGCCTCGCAATTGCCCGAGAAATCCCACGGCGCCATGCTGGACTGGCTGGCCTCGCTGGGCCTGCCGGTCAACGTCAAGCACAACCACCGCGCCAGCGGCGCCGAGGGCCTGATGGCTTTCTACGCCAAGGTCGGCGCGCTGCGGCCCGACTTGCCCTACGACATCGACGGCGTGGTCTACAAGGTGGATTCGCTGCCCGCGCAGAAGGTGCTGGGTTTCGTCGCGCGCGCGCCGCGCTTCGCGCTGGCGCACAAGTTCGCCGCCGAGGAAGCCACCACCACCTTGCTCGACATCGAGGTGCAGGTGGGCCGCACCGGCGCCATCACGCCGGTGGCGCGCCTGAAGCCGGTGTTCGTCGGCGGCGTGACCGTCACCAACGCCACGCTGCATAACGAAGACGAGATCCGCCGCAAGGACGTACGCATCGGCGACACGGTCATCGTGCGCCGCGCGGGCGACGTGATTCCGGAAGTACTGGGCCCGGTGCTGGAAAAGCGCCCGGACGACGCCCGCGAATTCGTCATGCCCACGGCCTGTCCGGTTTGCGGCTCCGCCATCGAACGCCTGGAAGACGAGACCATCGCGCGTTGCACCGGCGGTTTGTTCTGCGGCGCGCAGCGCAAGCAGACGCTGTGGCACGCCGCCAGCCGCAAGGCGCTGGACATCGAAGGCCTGGGCGAAAAACTGGTGGATCAGTTGGTCGACAGTGGCCGGGTCAAGACCCTGGCCGACCTGTACAGCCTGCGTCCGCTGGAATTGGTGGGCCTGGACCGCATGGGCCAGAAATCCGCCGACAACCTGGTGGCCGCCATCGACAAGGCGCGCGCGCCCGGCTTGAACCGCCTGCTGTACGCGCTGGGCATCCGCCACGTGGGCGAGACCACGGCGCGCGACGTGGCGCGCCATTTCGGCAGCATCGACGCCATCATGGACGCCGATGAAGACGCCTTGTCCTCCGTACCCGACGTGGGCCCGGTGGTGGCGGCTTCGATCCGCCGTTTCTTCGCCGAGCAGCACAACCGCGACGTGATCGAACAACTGAAGTCGCAGGGCGTGAATCCCGTGGCCGAGGCGGCGCCGCAAGCCACGACGCTGGCCGGCAAGACCTTCGTGTTGACCGGCACGCTGCCCAATTGGACGCGCGAAGAAGCCTCGATGCGCATCCAGGCGGCGGGCGGCAAGGTCAGCGGCTCGGTGTCCAAGAAAACGGCCTATCTGGTGGCCGGCGAGGATTCCGGCAGCAAGCTCGCCAAGGCCCAGGAACTGGGCGTGGCGGTGCTGGACGAGGACGGCCTGAAGGCCTTGCTGGGCGAGCAGGGCGGCTGAGGCCGCCCGGCCAGGCACCGAATCAGATGGTGCTGCGCGGCATCATGTCGCGGATGGCGGCGGCCGCGCGCTGCAAGGCCGGCAGATGCTGTTGCTTCAATTCGTCGGGCTGGCGGGAGCCCAGCACCATGCTGACGCTCAGGCCTGCCACCGCGCGGCCTTCATGGTTGTACAGCGGCACGGCCACGCCCGCGAAACCATCCACCAATTCGCTGACCGAAATGCAGTAGCCGTCCTGGCGCACCTGCCGGATCAGCTTGCGCAGGGCGCTGCGCGACACAGTCGTGTAGGGCGTCAGGCGCTTCAGGTCCGCGCTTTCCAGATAGGCGTCGAGCGCCTCGTCATCCAGGGTCGATAGCAGCGTGCGGCCCAGGGAATGGGCGTAGGCGGGCAGGCGGCTGCCCACCGACAGGTCCAGCTTGAGCAGCTTGGGGCCTTCCTCGCGCGCCAGGAACACGACATGTTGCCGGTCCAGCACGCCCAGCGAGCAGGTTTCCCCCACGGTCTGCGCGACTTCGCGCATGGTCGCGCGGGTCAGCTTGGGCAGGCTCAGCGAAGCGAAATACGCATAGCCCAGGTCCATGACCTTGGGCGTTGGCGAGAAATTCCTGCCGTCCTGCCGCACATAGCCCAGTTTTTCCAGCGTCAGCAAAATGCGCCGCGACGCCGCGCGGGTCACGTCCAGTTGTTCCGCGGCTTCCTGCACGGTCACGCTGGCCACGCCGGTGGCGTAGATCTGCAGCAGTTGCAGGCCGTTGGCCAGGCTGTCGAGAAATTCCTCTTTCCTTTCTTTCGGTTCCGGCAATGTCGTGTCCATGTGTCGGCAGTCTTGTCTTTGGAGGCTCGATTGTAGTTTGACATCCGCGCCAATCTCCATAAAATGCCAATTAGCGAACAATTGTTCGTTAATTAGATGGGTCGGCCAGGGCACCCGCCCGGTACGTCCCGCAATAACGGAGACATGCCATGTGCAGGAGACTATTGCGCGCCTTGGGCGCATGCGCCCTGGCGGCGGGTGTGGCGGCCAGTTCCGCCGCCAGCGCGGCCGAGGCCTATCCCAGCAAACCTATCCGCTTCGTCGTACCCGCCGCGGCTGGCGGGCCCACTGAAATCGTCACCCGGCTGCTGGCCGAACGCATGACGCAGAGCATGGGCGTATCGGTCATCGTCGAGGCCAAGCCCGGGGCGGGCGGCAACATCGGGGCGGACGCCGTGGCCAAGTCGGCCCCGGACGGCTACACGATCCTGATGGGCACGATAGGCACCAACGCCATCAACCAGACCCTCTACAAGTCCATGCCGTTCCAGCCGCTGAAGGACTTCACGGCGGTAACGCAGGTCGTGTCGTATCCGCTGGTGGTGGTGGTCAACCCCAAGCTGCCGATCCACTCGGTGGCGGACCTCATCGCCTATGCCAAGGCCAATCCCGGCAAGCTCAACCGCGCCTCGGGCGGCAGCGGCACGTCCATGCACATGTCGGGCGAGCTGTTCAACGAGATGGCCGGCGTGCAGATGCAGCACATCCCCTACAAGGGCAGCCTGCCCGCGCTCACGGACGTGATCGGCGGACAGGCTGACCTGGCCTTCGACAGCCTGGTCATCGCCCAGCCCCTGATCAAGTCCGGCAAGCTGCGCGCGATCGCCGTGACCGGCCCGGAACGCTCTCCGGCCGCGCCGGATATTCCGACCGTGGCCGAAACCCTGCCGGGCTATGCCATGACGTCCTGGATCGGCGTATTCGCGCCCGCCGGCACGCCGCGTCCCATTGTCGAACGCCTGCAGCAGGAAATCGCCCGGGCGCTGGCCGATCCCCGGGTGCGCGAGCAACTTGTTTCCCAGGCCGCAGATCCGGTGGCCAGCAAGCCCGACGACTTTGCCCGCTTCACAGCGGATGAAACCGAGAAATGGGCGCCGGTCGTCAAGGCCTCCGGCGCATCCGTTTCCTGAATTCCCAAGGAGGAGAGACACATGCAGTCCATCGATTTTCAGGCCCGCCGCAAGCGCGTCGCCCAACACGCGCGCGAACTCGGCTTTGACGCCTACCTGGGTACCCGCCAGGGCGCGCTGCACTACCTGAGCGGCGCATTCATGCCGTGGCGCGGCGCCGTGCTGGTCACGGCGGACGGGCATTGCGAATTCATCTACTGGGCCATGGACGCCTCGCGGGTGCGGGTGGAAGGCCATGAGATGGAGATGTACGAGTTCGAGTTTTCCGATTTTCCGCAACTGATACGCCAGCGCCTGGAGCACCACGGGCTGACGCGGGGCAAGGTGGCGTTGGACCTGTCGCACCCCGGGGCGGCGCAGGTGGCGCCGGGCATGCTGACCGCGGCCGAGTACTTCGATCTCACCAGCCATCTGCCCGACATCCGTTTCGCGAACGGCGTGGACGTGATCGACGACGTCATGCTGATCAAGGACGCCGCCGAGATCGAGCGCCTGCGCCATGCGGCAGAGGTCTCGGATTACGGTTTCGAGCAGGGCATGAACGCAGTGCGGGTCGGAGCGACCGAGAACGAGATCGCCGGCGAAATCGAGCGTGCGATCCGGCAGCGGGGCAGCACCTGGTCCTGGGCCGTGACGGGCGGCACCGAAGTCGGGGCGGGCGAACGCACGGGATTCCTGCGCGGCGTCACCCAGCAGGCCACCGACCGCGCTATCCAGCCGAACGAATTCGTGATCCTGGACCTGCACCCCTTGCTGGACCTCTACATGGCGGATACGGCTTTGCCCGTGTTCCTGGGCAAGCCCGACCCGGCCCAGAGCAAGCTGATCGATTGCTGGGAAGAGACCGTGCAGACCATGCTGGCGTCGTTGACGCCGGGCCGGCTGATAGCGGAGTGCGCCAGCCGCGGCATCGCCGTGTTCGATAAGCACGGCCTGAGCGAGTTCGGCCTGCCTCTGTTCGGCCATGGACTGGGCACCTGCGCGCGCACCCGGCCCTTCATCAACCTGCGCAGCCGCGACGTCGTGACGCCCGGCATGGTGGTGGCGTTGGGCACGCACCTGTACCGCCCGGGCGTGGGCGGCATGCGGCTGGAGTATCCGGTGCTGATCGGGGAGCACGGCGCCGAGCCGCTGGTGCGCACCGAGGCCCGCGTGCACCGTCTTCCCTGAACCTCTGCCGGAGCCTGATGATGAAAGCGATACCCCTGAGCCCGCTGATTGGCGCGGCCGTCCATGGTGTGGATCTGGAAACCCTGGACGACGCGGCCTTCGCGGATGTGAATGCGCTGTTCCTGCGTCACCAGTTGCTGGTCTTCAAGAACCAGCGCCTGTCGCCCGAGGGCCAGTTGCGCTTCAGCCGCCGCCTGGGCGAGCTGGATATCCACGTGCTGGTCCAGTACAACCATCCCGAGTATCCCGAGATATTCGTGCTGTCCAACGAGGTCAAGAACGGCGTGCCGGCGGGCATTGCCGACGGCGGTTCGTACTGGCATTCGGATTTCGCCTTCCGTGAATGTCCCGCCAAGGCCACCATCCTGAATGCGCAGCTGATTCCGCCGGAGGGCGGCAACACCTTGTTCGTCAACATGTACCAGGCCTACGAGGAACTGGACGGCGCCGTGCAAAGCCAGTTGGCTGGCCTTCGGGCGGTGCACCGCTACCGGCGCAAGAACACCAGGGCCGACGAGGGCACCCAGGTGAAGATGGATGCCAGCCAACTGGCCGGCACGCCTGACGTCGAACATCCCATCGTGCGCACCCATCCCGAGACGGGCCGCAAGGCGCTGTACGTGCATCCCGGCATGACGGCCGAGGTGTCCGGCTGGGGCGAGGCGGACAGCCAGGAATTGCTGGATCGCCTGTTCGCGCATTGCACGCAGGAGCAGTACCAGTACGCGCTGCAATGGGAGCCGGGCGACGTGGTCATGTGGGACAACCGCTGCGTGATGCACAAGGCCACCACCCGCGAATTGCCAGCCAGCATGCGGCGCACGATCTATCGCACCACGGTCATGGGCGAGCGTCCGGTCTAGGGGCCGCCGATGTCTGTCCATCAGTCCACGGATCGCGCCGCCGAGGTGACGCAGTTGCAGGCCTTGCCATTGGACGGCGGCGGGACGCTGGCGCCGGTCCGGCTGGCCTGGGCCCGCTACGGTCCGCCGCCGCACCGGGCGCGCGCCGTGGTGTTGCTGCTGCATGGCATATCCGGCAGCCACCAGGCCTTGCGGCCGGCCGAGGGGGCAGTCCATCCCGATGCGGGCTGGGCCAGTCCCTGGCTGGGGCCGGGGGCGGCGCTGGATACGCGCGATACCTGCGTGCTGGCGCCGAACGCGTTGGGTTCCAGTTTCGGCAGCAGCGCGCCGATCGGGGCCCAAGCCAGCGCATTTCCTGACGTTTCGATTGCCGATGGCGTGCGCCTGCAGGGGGAATGGCTGCGCGCGATAGGCGTCAAGCGCCTGGATGCGGTGGTGGGGTATTCCTACGGCGGCTACCAAGCCTTCCAGTGGGCCGTGGCCGCGCCGCTGCCCGTCGGGCGGGTGGTGGCGCTGGCTTCGGCGCCGCGCGGCGGCGGCACCATGGAGGACGCGCAGCGCCTGCGCCGCATCGCCGCCGCCCTCGATGCGGGCGATGCGGATGCCTGGAACGAATGGGTCGAATCGCGCTGCGCAACCTTGCGCCGCTATGGCTACGCGCTATGGCTGGCCGACGTGGGCGAACCCGACGCGGAGCAGCGTTTGCGGGCCGAGGCCCAGGCCTGGGCGGCGCGCTTTTCACCGTGGTCCATGGCGCTGCTCAGGACGTCCGCCTGCCGCTACGATGCGCGCGGCGCGCTGCTGGAAGCCGCCACGCCCGTGCGTTGGCTGCGCTGCGTATCGGACGAGCTCTTTGCACCCGACGATCCAGGCGTGGGCGCGCGGATCGCGTATCCCGCCCATATTGTCCAGACCAGCGTGGCCGGGCGCTACGGCCATCTGTCGCCGCTCCTGGAAGGCCCTCTCTGGGACGCCCATTTGCGGCAGGCGCTGGCTTAACGGGGGAGCCAACCCGGCGCCGAAACAGCCAGGCGAAAAAAATGCCCGCTTGCGCGGGCATTTTTCATCTGTGCGGCAAGGCTTACTGGATCTTGGCCTTTTCGCGCAGTTCCTTCTGGTAGTCGGCCAGGGTTTGCTGGCGCAGCATTTCTTCCAGCTGCGGACGCACCTGGTCGAGCGGCGGGAATTCCACCGGACGGGTGTCGTCGACCACGATGATGTGCCAGCCGTACTGGGTCTGCACCGGCTTGTCGACCATTTCGCCCTTCTTCAGCTGCGTCACGGCTTGCGCGAACGGCTGGACGTAGTTGGTCGGGGGAGCCCAACCCAGGTCGCCGCCCTTGTCGGCGCTGCCGGGGTCCTTGGAGTTCTTCTTGGCCAGGTCGTTGAACTTGCTCTTGTTGCTCTTGATCTGGGCCAGCAGGTCGTTCGCCGTCTTCTCGTCTTCGACGAGGATGTGGCGGACCTTGTATTCCATCTTGCCGGCCTGTTCCTTCTTGATCTTCTCGTATTCGGCCGTGACCTTGGCGTCGGACACCGGGTGCTTGGCCAGGTAGTCGGCCATCAGGGCGCGGACCAGGATGCCTTGGCGGGCCAGTTCGACTTCGGTCTGGACGTCGGCCTGCTTGGCGATGCCGCTGGATTCGGCGGCTTGCACGAAGATCTGGCGGTTGATCATTTCCTGCTTGACCTGTTCGCGCAGTTGCGGCGAATCGGTGGCGCCCTGGCTGACCAGCAGCTTGACGAATTGATCCAGGCTCTTCTGCGAGATGGCCTTGCCGTTGACGGTAGCCACGTTCTGAGCGAAAGCCGGCACGGCGATGACGCAGGCCGCAGCCAGCATGACGATGCGTTTCATGAATATCCTTTTACTTTCTATTTGGGAGCCTGGGCATCTAGCGCAAGCGCATGAATCGGATAAGGGATCAAATCTTGCAAATGATGATACACCAGCCTATGCCGCGCAACGGGCGAGAGCCCCGCGAAGCAAGGCGCTACGATGATCACGCGATAGTGGCCGGCGCCGTTTTTACTGCCTTCGTGGCCGGCATGCAAATGCGAGTCGTCCAGAATGTCGAGGCTGACGGGTTCCAGGGCGGCTAGCCGCTCCCGGATCAGGGAAATGCGGTCGGTGGTGTCTGACATGGGGAGTGAGGTTTGGTTCCGGCGCTACGCGCGCCGGCCAGGGATTCGGAGGGGATCAGGGCTGGCGGGGCGGGGTGTCGGAGGAGGGGGCCTGTTCCTCCGTCTGGATGTGCTTGCCCAGCCAGATCGACTGGCCGATCACGAAGACCACCATCAGGCCCATCAGGCCGAAGGCCTTGAAGCTGACCCATTGCGATTCGGTGAAGTGGCCGGAAAACGCCACATACAGGTTGAGCGCGCCTGCGACCAGGAAGAAGCCGGCCCAGACCAGGTTCAGCCGTTCCCAGGCGGCGTCGGGCAGCTGGATCTGCTTTTCCATCAGGCGGCGGATCAGGTTGCGGCCGAAGAGCAGGCGCGCAAAGACCAGCGCGCCGCCGAACAGCCAGTACAGCACCGTGGGCTTCCATTTGATGAAGATATCGCTGTGCAGCCAGATCGTGGCTCCGCCGAATACCAGGATGACGGTCAGGTTGATCCAGTGCATGGCCTCGGTGGCGCGGCCCGTGGCCTTCAGCCAGACGATCTGCAGCACGGCAGCCGCCATGGCGACGCCGGTGGCGATGAAAATGTCCGTGTACCGATACGCAATGAAGAAAAGGAACAGCGGAAACAGGTCGAACAGGAACTTCTTCATTCAGTCTTCTATGGGTTCAAACGTCATCGACAGGGAATTGATGCAGTAGCGCAGTCCGGTGGGCTCGGGGCCGTCGGGGAAGACGTGTCCCAGATGCGAATCGCAGACGTTGCACAGCACTTCGGTGCGGACCATGCCGTGGGTGGTGTCGCGCTCCTCGCGCACCAGTTCGGGATCCAGCGGCTGGAAGTAGCTGGGCCAGCCGCAGCCGGCGTCGAATTTGGTGTCGGAAGCGAACAGCGCCGTGCCACAGCCCACGCAACGGTAGATGCCATGAGAGAACGTATTCCAGTAACGCCCGGTGAATGCCCGTTCGGTACCCTTTTCACGGGTGACGACGTATTCTTCGGGGGAAAGCTGGGCCCGCCATTCGGCGTCGGATTTTCGTACTTTGTCCATATGAGCTCTTGGAGTCCCGATGCCCGAAATGGTTCGGGCATAATCCCGCCCCATGTTAATCGAGTTTGACCAGGCGGTTGTTTCCACGCCCCAGGCGCAAGTGCTGAATGGGGTGAGCCTGACGCTGGCCGAACGACGCATCGGCATCGTCGGCCCCAATGGCGCCGGCAAGAGCACGCTGGCGCGCCTGATCAACGGGCTGGTCCTGCCCTCTGCCGGTAATGTGCGGGTGGGCGGACTGGACACGCAGCGCGACCTGAAGGCCGTGCGCCGCCAGGTCGGCTTCGTGTTCCAGAACCCTGAAAACCAGATTGTTTTCCCCATCGTCCGCGAGGACCTGGCGTTCGGCCTGAAGCACCTGTCCCCGGACCGCCAGCAACGCGAAGCCCGCATCGATGCGCAGTTGGGCCGCCTGGGCGTTGGTCACCTGGCGGACCGGACCAGCCACACGCTGTCCGGCGGCGAACGCCAACTGGTGGCGCTGGCGGCTGTGCTGGTGATGGAGCCGGCGCTGATCGTGTTTGACGAACCCACGACCCAGCTGGACCTGCGCAATCGCAATCGCGTGCGCGACGCCATCGCGGGCTTGCCCCACGACGCCATCGTCGTCAGCCACGACCTGGAGCTGCTGGAGGATTTCGACCGGGTGGTGGTGGTGCGCGACGGCAACATCGCGGCCGACGACCAGCCGGCCGCCGCGCTGCGCTGGTACCGGGAGCACTGCGCATGATGGAGCCGCTGTATGTCGCGGGCGATACCTTTCTGCACCGCCTGCCCGCCTGGTTGAAGCTGCTGGCGCTGATGGCGGCGGGCGCGGGCCTGTTCCTGCTGCGCGACCCGCGCTGGCTGGCGCCGGCCTTCCTGGCCGCCGCCGCGCTGGTCTGGTCCACGGGCGTGGCCGCGGCTACCGTCTGGCGGCAGGTCAAGGGCTTGGCCTGGGTGCTGCTGGCCGTGGGCCTGTTCACGGCCTGGTTCCAGGGCGGCCTGGAGGCGCTGGCCGTTCTGCTGCGCGTGGGCGCGATGGTGGGGCTGGCCCTGGCCGTCACGCTGGCCACGCGCACATCCGATCTGATTGCCGTCTGCGAAAGGGCATTGATGCCGCTTGAACGCCTGAGGCTGGTCGATGCCGGCAAGGTTGCGCTGGCGTTGGCGCTGGCCCTGCGTTTCGTGCCCGAGATCTGGCGCAACTTCCAGGAAATCCGCGAAGCGCAGGCGGCCCGCGGCCTGGGCGCCAATCCGGTCGCGCTGATCGTGCCCTTGATCGTGCTGACGCTGAAAAGGGCGCAGGAAGTATCCGAAGCGATAGACGCGCGCAGCCACTGAGGCTCGCGCGCCCAGTTCCATCTCCCAAAGGGGAAAACCGTGAAATCCAGTAATACCGTGCTGATTGCGCTGTTCGCGGCGCTGATCGTCGTCCTGAGCCTGATCCCGCCGATTCCGCTGCCCGCCATACCGGTACCGGTAACGCTGCAAACCTTGGGCGCCATGCTGGCGGGTGCAATGCTCGGACCCGTCCGCGGCGCGCTGGCCTGCTTGCTTTACCTGGCGCTGGCGGCAGTCGGGCTGCCCGTGCTGCCGGGCGGCCGGGGCGGGCTGGGCGCCTTTTTCGGGCCTACTGGCGGCTTTCTCGTGGGCCTGGTGGCGGGCGCTTTCGTGACGGGCTGGCTGGCGCGCGGCCTCGCCGGCCGCGCCGCGGGCGGCTGGGCGAAGTTCGCCGGCTACGTGGCGGCATGCGTGGTGGGCGGCATCGCGGTGGTCTACGCCTGCGGCGTGCCCTGGCTGGCCGTCGTGACGAAAATGGGTTTGGCCAAGGCCGCGATGGCGGTGGCGGTGTTCCTGCCCGGCGATCTGGCCAAGGCGGTGGTGGCCGCCTGGGTGGCGTCGCGGGTGGAGCGCGTGTGGCCGATGCTGGGGCGTTGATAGGCGCGCCGCAGTCCAAGGGAATCCCCCAACTGACGGCCGCCAATCTTTTCTAGTACAAGTTCGCCATTAACGAATGCGTTTGCTGAAATGCGTTTTTCGTAGCACATCAGGGAATTACCGGAGTTGCGCATCGTCATCTGATACTGTTTTAACCCTATAATATTTTTTTCTGTATAACTTTAACTAGGCTCGCCCTGCCTCGACCGAGGCGCACAAGAGCCACCACAGGAGACAAAAATATGCGCAAGCACTTCGGCTTGTCCGCGGCGGCTGCCGCCATTGCCCTGGCCCTGCCGCTACTGGCGAACGCCCAGGTCAAGGTTGGCGTGACCGTGTCCAGCACCGGCCCGGCCGCGTCGCTGGGTATCCCCGAGCGCAACACCGTGGCCCTCCTGCCCAAGGAAGTGGCTGGCCAAAAGATCGAATGGATCGTCCTGGACGACGCCACCGACACGACGCAAGCCGTCAAGAACTCGCGCAAGCTGGCCTCCGACGACAAGGTCGACGTGCTCATCGGCACCTCGGTCACGCCGGGCTCGCTCGCCATGGTCGACGTGGCCGCCGAAGCCAAAGTGCCGATGATCAGCGTGGCCGCCAGCGCCAAGATCGTCGAACCCGTGGACGACAAGCGCCGCTGGGTCTTCAAGACCCCGCAGAACGACGCCCTGATGGCCGGCGCCCTGGCTGACGCCATGGCCAAGTCCAAGGTCAAGACCCTGGGCTTCATCGGCTTTGCCGACGCCTACGGCGACGGCTGGCTGGACGTGATGCAGAAGGCCGCCAAGGCCAAGGGCATCGAGATCGTCGCCATCGAAAAATACAGCCGCACCGATACCAGCGTGACGGGCCAGGTGCTCAAGCTGGTCGGCGCCAAGCCCGACGCCATCCTGATCGCCGGCGCCGGCACCCCGTCGGCCCTGCCGCAAAAGGAACTGAAGGCCCGCAACTACGGCGGCACCATCTACCAGACCCACGGCGCCGCCAACAACGACGTGCTGCGCGTGTGCGGCAAGGACTGCGACGGCATGCTGCTGCCGGCCGGCCCGCTGCTGGTCGCGGCCCAGCTGCCGGACAGCAACCCGGTCAAGAAGTCGGCCCTGGCCTATGTGGACGCCTACGAAAAGGCCAACGGCGCCGGTTCGACCAACACGTTCGGCGGCCATATGTGGGACGCCGGCCAGCTGGTCGTGGCCGCGCTGCCCGTGGCGCTGAAGTCGGGCGCCAAGCCCGGCACGCCGGAGTTCCGCGCGGCCATGCGCGACGCGCTGGAAGGCGTGAAGGACCTGGCCGCCTCGCAAGGCGTGTTCAACATGTCGCCGACCGACCACGCCGGCTTTGACGAGCGTTCGCGCGTCATCGTCAAGGTCGAAGGCGGCAAGTGGGTCTACCAGCCCGGCCTGTAATCCTCCTGGATCGCCCGATCCAAGGGTGCGCACAGCGCGGCGGCGCCCGCCGCGCGGCACCCCTGCAATGCTTCGCACCGGCCTTTCCGGCCGGTGTGTCGTATCAGTGTCCCGGGTGCGGCCGGAACACCAGAATAAATAAGGTTGTTAGATGGATTCCTCAATTGCGCTGATCCTGCTGCAAGACGGTGTCGTCAACGGCGCCATCTATGCCCTCCTGGGCATGGCTCTGGTGCTGGTATTCGCCGTTACGCGCGTCATTTTCATTCCCCAGGGCGAGTTCGTGGCGTTCGGCGCCCTGACCCTGGCCATGCTGGTGGACGGCAAAGTGCCGGGCACCGCCTATCTCCTGCCGCTGCTGGGCGTCGTCTGCCTGGCGCTCGAGCTGCTGCGCGCGCTGCGCACCCGCAGCGCAGCCGCCTTGCCCAAGGCCATCGCCACCTGTGTGGTTCTGCCGCTGGCGCTGCTCTGGCTGACCGTGACCTACACCGCACCCGGCAATTCGCTGTGGCTGAACATGCTGCTGACGCTGCTGCTGGTGATCCCGATGGGTCCGATGGTCTACCGCATCGTTTACCAGCCGCTGGCCGAAGCCACCGTGCTGGTGCTGCTGATCGTTTCCGTGGCCGTGCACTTCGCGCTCACCGGCCTGGCGCTGGTGTTCTTCGGCGCCGAAGGCTGGCGCACCCCGGCCTTCGTCAGCGGGCAAGTCGACCTGGGCTTCATGACCTGGTCGGCGCAAAGCCTGTTCGTGGTGGCAACCTGCGCCATCCTGATCATCGGCCTGTGGCTGTTCTTCGGCAAGACGCTGTATGGCCGCGCGCTGCGCGCCACGGCCGTCAATCGCCGCGGCGCCCGCCTGGTCGGCATCAGCACCACCATGTCCGGCAGCCTGACCTTCACGCTGGCGGTCGCCATCGGCGCCATGTCCGGCATGCTGATCGCGCCCATCACCACCGTGTACTACGACACCGGCTTCCTGATCGGCCTGAAGGGCTTCGTCGGCGCCATCATCGGCGGGCTGGCCAGCTACCCCGTGGCGGCCGCGGGCTCGCTGCTGGTGGGCGTGCTGGAATCCTTCTCGTCCTTCTGGGCCAGCGCCTACAAGGAAGTGATTGTCTTCACCTTGATTATCCCGGTTCTGGTCTGGCGTTCGTTCAGCACCCATCACGTGGACGAAGAGGAATAAACGTCATGAACCGCATTTTGCTCGTCCTCTTCCTCGTCGTCCTGGCGGGCCTGCCGATGTTGTCGGTCACGCCCGAATTCTGGGTGACGCAACTCAATTACATCGGGCTGGCCAGCCTGGTGGTGCTGGGCCTCGTGCTCTTGACCGGCGTGGGCGGCCTGACCTCGTTCGGCCAGGCGGCGTTCGTGGGCCTGGGCGCCTACACCACCGCCTACCTGACCACGCAATACGATGTCTCGCCCTGGCTGGCGCTGCCGGCCGGGCTGATCCTGACGGCCGTCGTCGCCTACCTGCTGGGCGCCATCACTCTGCGCCTCTCGGGCCACTACCTGCCGCTGGGCACCATTGCCTGGGGCCTGTCGCTGTACTTCCTGTTCGGCAACATCGACTGGCTGGGCAAGCATGACGGCATCGCCGGCATCGAGCCCATCAGCATCTTCGGCATGTCCCTGGCCAGCGGCCGCCACATCTATTACCTGATCTGGGTGTTCGTGCTGCTGGCGTTGTGGGCCACCCGCAACCTGCTGAACTCGCGTCCCGGCCGCGCCATCCGCGCCCTCAAGAGCGGCGCCGGCATGGCGGAATCGATGGGCGTGAACACCGCCGCCTACAAGGTCGTGATCTTCGTCTGGGCGGCATTGCTGGCCTGCGTGTCCGGCTGGCTCTACGCGCACATGCAGCGCGCCGTCAGTCCCAGCCCCTTCGGCATCAACTACGGCATCGAGTACTTGTTCATGGCGGTGGTCGGCGGCGCCGGCTACGTCTGGGGCGCGCTGCTGGGCTCCAGCGTCATCCTGGTGCTGAAGGACCAGTTGCAGAACCTGCTGCCCAAGCTGCTGGATACCAACGCCAACTTCGAGATGATCGTCTTCGGCGTGCTGCTGATCCTGATGCTGCAATACGCTCGCAACGGCCTGTGGCCGATTCTGGCAGGCTGGTGGGACAGCATTACCGGCGCCGATAGCTCGCGCCGCAATCTGGCGCCGCCCGCGTCTGCGCCGGCCCTGCCGACGCGCGTGCGTCCGCAAGCCGGCCAGGTGGTGCTCGAAGTCGACGCCATCCGCAAGGAATTCGGCGGGCTGGTCGCCGTCAACGATATTTCCTTCAAGGTTGCGTCCGGCGAGATCATGGGCCTGATCGGCCCGAACGGCGCCGGCAAGAGCACGACCTTCAACCTGATCAGCGGCGTGCTGCCGGTGACGCGCGGCAAGGTCACGTTCATGGGCCAGCGCATCGACAGCCGTTCGGCGCGCGATATCGCCAAGCTGGGCGTGGGCCGCACCTTCCAGCACGTGCAACTGCTGCCCGGCATGACCGTGCTGGAGAACGTGGCGCTGGGCGCGCACCTGCGCTCCGACGTCGGCGTGCTGGCCGGCGCCCTGCATTCGGACCGCGCCCGCGAGGCGCAGCTGCTGCACGAAGCCGCCGAACAGATCAAGCGCGTCGGCCTGGGCGAGTACCTGTACGAGCAGGCCGGCAACCTGGCGCTGGGCCAGCAACGCATCCTGGAAATCGCGCGCGCCCTGGCCGCCGATCCGGTGCTGCTGCTGCTGGACGAACCCGCCGCCGGCTTGCGCTACAAGGAAAAGCAGGACCTGGCGCGCGTGCTGGAACAGTTGCGCGCCGAGGGCATGAGCATTCTGCTCGTCGAACACGATATGGATTTTGTGATGCGTCTGACCAACCACCTCGTGGTGATGGATTTCGGCACCAAGCTGGCGGAAGGCGTGCCGGCCGACGTGCAAAAGAACCCGGCGGTGCTGGAAGCCTACCTGGGCGGCATCGATGACGACCTGCCCGAAGCGGATCAGGCCAAGCCCGTGTCGGCAGGAGGCGTGTGATGAGCGCTCCCGTACTCGAAGTCAGCAACCTGTCGGCCCGCTACGGCAAGGTGGGCGCGCTGGTGGGCGCTTCGCTCACCGTGCCCGCCGGCAGCATCGTCACGGTGATCGGCGCCAACGGCGCCGGCAAATCCACCATGCTGAACGCCATGATGGGCTCGTTGCCGCAGACCGGCCACGCGGCCGGCACCGTGCAGTACGCCGGTACCGACGTATCGGGCTGGCAGGTCGAGCGCCGCGTCGCGGCCGGCATGTCGCTGGTGCCGGAGCGCCGCGAACTGTTCGGCACCATGTCGGTGGAAGACAACCTGCTGCTGGGCGGCTTCCGCCGCTACCGCGCCCGCGAAAGCGGCTGGCGCGACACGCTGAACGAAGTCTTCGACCTGTTCCCGCGGTTGCGCGAACGCCGCGCCCAGCAGGCCGGCACCTTGTCGGGCGGCGAACGCCAGATGCTGGCCGTCGGCCGCGCGTTGATGGCCAAGCCCAACCTGCTGATGCTCGACGAGCCCAGCCTGGGCCTGGCGCCGCGCATCGTGCGCGAGATCTTCCACATCATCGCGCGCCTGCGCGAGACCGGCGTGGCGATCCTGCTGGTGGAGCAGAACGCGCGCGCAGCGCTGCAAGTGGCCGACTACGGCTATGTGCTGGAAACCGGCGAAGTCATCCTGCACGGCCCGGCGCGCGAGCTGGCTGGCGACCCGAAGGTCATCGAAAGCTATCTGGGCCTGGGCAAGGGCGGCGAGCAAAGCTGACCGGTCCCGAGCGCATGAAGAGCCGGACGCCGCAAGGCGTCCGGCTTTTTTATCGTTCGAAGACCTCGACCACCCGGAAGCGTTCGCACGCCAGCATCATGTCCGGCGCATAGCCGCCGTTGCGGTCGAAATAAGCGATGTGCCCCTCGCGCCAGGTCTCGTACGGGCCTTCGCCTTCGGCCAGCGCGAACGCTTCGTCCACCTGGTCGAAGCGCTGGATCAGCACGCTGATGGTCTCGATGACGCAAGCCGGGCGGCCCGAGCCGTCCAGTACCACGTCGCGCCGGCCGGCCTCGGGCACGGGTTCCTGTTCATTGAAGTCGCGCAACGCGCCGCAGGTGGCGGTCTTCGTGCCGGCCAGCACCAGGGCGAGCAGCTCATCGGCCAGCTCGGGCGAGTCGCCGAACTGGAAGGTCACGGCGTCTTCATAGGGGGCGGGTGGTTTCATGCCAGGGGTGTCCATTGCAGTATCAGCTCCTGCCCCATCGCGGGGTCGGAAGTGGAGGGCGCGCCAGTTTCGATGCGGCCGGCCAGGCGGCGTGTGTAGGCCGGGTCGCCGCTGTCGCGCACGGTCAGGTCATACCAGCCGGCGCTGCGGGCCATGTCCCAGGACAGGCTGACCGTCGCGCCGGGCGCGAGCGTGGCGCCGCCCTCCGGGGGGTAGCCATAGGCGTTGGCTTCGACCCGGAACGTGTGCGCCTGCGGGGTAGGGTTGCGCAGCGTCAGTTGCAGCGATGCGCCGGGTCCCTGATAGGCGGCCGATACTTCCAGCGAGGGCAGGCCGGCGCGGCCGGTGCAATGGCGATGGAAACCGTTGGGGCCCAGTACCCAGAGATCGTAGCGGCCGTCGTCAGCTGCGGTCTGCCACGCGCCCTCCAGATGCTTGCCGGCCTCCACGGTGTAGCGGCGCGGGCCGCGTTCCAGATGCAGCCGGTCGTAGACGTGCAGCACGGCGCCCGCGGCGCCGCTGTTCTCGAAGCGCAGCGTGACGCTTTCAGCGTCCGCGCGCGCGTGGACCTGCAGCGCATAGGGCAGGGCGCGCGAGGGGCGCATGCCGGCCTGCTGCCGCGCCAGTCCGGGCTGCAGTGGCGCAGGGGGCGTGACCGTGCCGGGCAGCGCCGAAGCCTGTCCGGCGCGTTCGGCGGTGGCCGGAAAGCCGCTGAGCAGGTCCGCACCGTCCGGCGCGGCGAAGTCGAAGATCGAGGTCAGGTCGCCGCAGACCGCGCGCCGCCAGGGCGAGATATTGGGCTCGGCCACGCCGAAGCGCTGCTCGACGAAGCGCAGCACGGACGTGTGGTCGAACACCTGCGAATTGACCCAGCCGCCCTTGGTCCAGGGCGACAGCACATACATGGGCACGCGCGGACCCAGGCCGTAGACGCCGTGCAGATGCGCCGGCGTGTCGTCTTTCTCCGCGCCGGCGACGATCTCGTGATACTCGCCGCGCGTGTCCACGGTGGACGCCCCGGCCGGCGCGCC
Source organism: Achromobacter sp. GD03932 (assembly GCF_029839485.1). Lineage (NCBI taxonomy): Bacteria > Pseudomonadati > Pseudomonadota > Betaproteobacteria > Burkholderiales > Alcaligenaceae > Achromobacter > Achromobacter sp. GD03932. Next base: position 140,238 of record NZ_JAOCAT010000009.1, on the reverse strand, counting down.
CGAGGCCTCGCGCGAGGGTGGTGCGGGCGGCGGCATGTGATCGAAGAAACCATCGTTTTCGTCGAACATCAGCAGCAGGACGGTCTTGCTCCAGACCTCGGGGTTGGCCGTCAACGCATCCAGCACCCGGGCCGTGTAGTCGGCGCCTTGCGCCGGGCTGGACGGGCTGGGATGCTCCGAGCCGGCCTTGGTGGCGCAGATCCACGAGACCTGCGGCAGCGTGCCGTCCAGTACGTCCTGGCGCAGCAGATCCAGGTCGCGCGTGGTCAGCGCCTTGTCTTTCAACGCGGCGGCCGATCCCGGCACGCCGTGATAGGCGTCGCGATAGGCCTTGAACCCGGCGGTGGGATTCAAGGAGTAGTTGTCCGCCATGTTCTGGTAGATGCGCCAGCTGACGCCGGCCGCCTCCAGGCGTTCGGGATAGGTCGTCCAGGTGTAGGCGCGCGCCGGATCGCCACCCTTGAGCTTGTTGTAGGTATTGCCCAGCGCCGGACCGTTGCCTTGGCCCAGGCCGTCGTTGGTGCCGGTCCAGACGAACAGCCGGTTGGTGTTGGTGCCGCCGGTGAACGAGCAGTGATAGGCGTCGCAGACCGTGAAGGCGCGCGCCATGGCGTACTGGAACGGCATGTCCTCGTCCGTGAAGTACGCCATCGAATGGTTCTTCTTGGCGGCCGGCCAGTTGCCCATGCGGCCGGCGTCCCAGGCGTCCTGGGCGTTGGACCAGGTGTGCGGCGTGCTGGCCACGCGCAGGGTCTCGAAGGCCTCGCGCGTATCCAGATGGAATGGCAGCACCGTGCGTGGCGCGCCTTCATCGGGTTTGTCGTTGTATTGCGTCCAGACGGTGCGATGGCGCGCAGCGGGGCTGTCCGGCACGGGGATGGGGAATCGGTCGCCAAACCCGCGCACGCCGGCCAGCGCGCCGAAGTAGTGATCGAACGCACGGTTTTCCTGCATGAAGATGACGATGTGCTCGACGTCGCGGATCGTGCCCGTGCGCCGCGCCGCGGGGATCGCGAGCGCGCGGCGGATGGAGGCGGGCAGCAGCGCCAGGGCGCTGGCCGCGCCGGCGAGTGTCGCGCTAGCGCGCAGAAAATTGCGTCTGTTGCGCATCGCTAGTCCTTTTGTCCCGGAAGGCCGGGATGCATGCAGGCGGCTATCTGCCGGTCGGCCAGCGCCCGCCCAGGGATTGCGTGGCGGATGCCGCGGCTTCTTGCGCCAATTTGGACATTTTCTTGATGGCCGCGGGTGAGAAGCGCTCCTTCGGACCGGACAGCGATATGGCTCCGCAGATGTCGCCATCGGGGCCGAACACCGGACTGGCCACGGCCGCGCAATTGGGGTCGCGTTCGCCCATGGACGTCAGCACGAGGCCGGCTTGCGCGGGCGCCTGCTGGTCGACCAGGTAGGCCGTGATCAGCCGGCCCGCCGCGCCTTTGTTCAGCGGCAGCAGGTCTCCCACGCGTATGCGGTCTAGCGTGGAGTGATGCGAATCCACCCGCAACAGGCAGACGCGGGATTGCGCATCGTGGTAGGCGTGGAACGAGGCGCTCTCGGTGCCTTTGTCCACCAGCGCTTGCAGCAGCGGCAGGATGGTCTCGGTCAGGCGGTAGGTGGCCTCATAGGCGCGGCCGAGATGATGCGCGTACGGACCCAGGGCATAGCGGCCATCGGCGCGGCGCACGACCAAGGCTGCTTTCTCAAGCGAGGCAATGAGCCGCAAGAGCGTGCTCTTGTAGAAGCCCGTGGCCCGGGAAAGGTCGGCAAGCGTGATCGGATCGGTGCGTTGCGCGATGGCCCCGACGATGGTCAGGGCGCGTTCGACGGCGGCGACGCCGTCGGTGGAATTGTCCTGAGTAGGGGTACGACTCATTGGATGGCAGGGGAGTGATTAGGAGGTGGTTCCCGACTCCGCATCGATGACCTGGCTGATGATCGGAAAATAGCGGTTGCCGTGTCCCTGGGCGAGCGCGGTGTCGAACCAATGGTCCACGTTGCGCGCGCCTAGCGCCCGTATGCCGGTTTGATCGGCCAGCGCCAGCGCATAGCGCAAATCCTTGCGGGCATAGTCCACGGGGAAGGCTTTTTCGGGAAAGTCTGCGGGCAGAATAGCCTTTAAGCCGTGGTTGCGCAACGCGAAGCTATCGGCCGATCCACGCGTGAAAGTCTCCAGCAGGACCCGTGGATCGACGCCCGAACGGCGCGCGATGGCGCGGGCTTCGGACAGGGCCACCACGGTCTCGAACAGCACCATGTTGTTCAGGATCTTCACGACCTGGCCGCTGCCGACCGGACCGCAGTGCGTGATTTCGTTGGCGAAGGTCGAGACCAGCGGCTTGACTCGGGCGAAGGCTGCGGCGTCGCCGCCGATCATGACCGAGAGCGTGCCGGCTTCCGCTGCCGCGCGCGTGCGGGCGACGGGGGCGTCAATGAAGGTCGCGCCCTTGGCCGCGAACTCCGCCGCCAGTTCGCGCGTTACATCGACCGGCGACGTGCTCAGATCGACGATGAACTGGCCCGCGCGCGCGCCGGCCAGCAGTCCGCCTGCGGCACGCGCCAACTGCGCCACGACTTCGCCGGACGGCAGCGACAGAAACACCACGTCGCAATCGTGCATGATCTGCGCGGCGGTCGCCTCGGTCACGCCATGGGAGGCCAGGCGGCGCAGGGGGGCAGGATCGTTGTCGCAGCCCAGCACCGGCAGTCCGCATTTGACGGCCAGGTTGCGGCAGATGGGTTCGCCCATGACGCCCAGGCCAATGAAGCCGGCACGTTGAAATTCAGCCATTTGGAAAGTCTCCGATAGAAGAAGCAGGGGAGGCCGCTGGCGCGGCCCGGTTCGATGAGGAAAAGGGGCGGCTGTGGCTACATGCCGAAGTAGATGCCCTTGGATTGCTGGTACAGCCGTAGGCCGCTCACGCCTTTTTCACGGCCGATGCCGCTTTGCTTGAAGCCGCCGAACGGGGTCGAAATCGAAAGCTGCTTGTAGGTGTTGATCCACACGCTGCCCGCCTCCAGGCGCTTGGCGATGCGCCAGGCGCGGCGGTAGTCCGCTGTCCAGATGCCGGAGGCCAGGCCGTAGGCGCTGTCGTTGGCCTGATCGACCAGGTCGTCTTCGTCCTCGAACGTCAGCGCGCACAGCACCGGCCCGAAGATCTCCTCGCGCACCACATGCGCGTCACGCGCCAATCCCGCCAGCACGGTAGGAAGATAAAACGCGCCCGTCTGCAGCCCGGCGTCGTCGGGGCGTTGTCCGCCCAGCAGCACCTGGGCGCCTGCGCGGCGGGCAGAGTCCACCATGGCCTCGATCCTGCCGCGATGGCCGAACGATGCGATCGGTCCCATCTGCGCGCCTTCCGCGTCGGGCAGGTCTACCTTGAGTGCGCTGGCGCGGGCGACCAGCTTCGCGATGAAGGACTCGGCGATGCTGCGCTGGACGTAGAGCCGCGAGCCCGCCACGCAAGACTGCCCGCTGCCTTCGAAGATGCCGCCGATGACGCCGTCTATCGCCGCGTCCTGATCCGCGTCCGCGAACACGATGTGCGGCGATTTGCCGCCGAGTTCCAACGCTACCGGCATCAGCTTCTCGGCGGCGGCATGGGCGATGGCGCGGCCGCTGGCGGTGCCGCCGGTGAACGACACCATGCGCACGCCGGGGTGTTCGACCAGGCGGCGGCCCACGGTCGAACCCAGGCCCGTCAGTACGTTGAGGATGCCCGGCGGCAGGCCGGCCTCCAGCGCGATGCGGCCCAGTTCCAGCGCCGGCGACGAGGTGACCTCGGACGGCTTGAGGATGACGGCGTTGCCGGCGGCCAGGGCAGGCGCGATCTTTTGCGCTTCCATCGTAAGCGGTGAATTCCAGGGCGTGATCGCCACCACCACGCCATACGGATCGTATTGCGTCATCGACAGATAGTTGCCGCGCGGCGGCGTGACTTCGGCTCCCAGCGTTTCGCAGACGCCCGCGTAGTAGCGGAAGGTGGCCGCGGCGCTGGCGACCTGGGCCTTGCATTCCGCCCAGACCTTGCCGTTCTCGATCATCTGCAGGCGCGCCAGCAAGGGCGCGTTGGCGTCCATGCCGTCGGCAATGCGTCGCAGGATCGCCGCGCGCTGGTGAGGCAGCATGTCGCGCCAGGCCGCGCGCCGCTGGGCTTGCCAGGCCGCATCCACAGCCTGGTCGACCTGCGCGTCGGACGCGGCGCTGATGAAGTAGTTGCGTGCGCCGGTGGCGGGGTTGATGGACTCGAAAGCATGGTCGCTTTGCGTAGCCCACTCCCCGTCGATCAGCATGGATTTCAGGGTTTCCGGGGTATCGGACATGAAGTTCTGTTCCTCTCTTGATGGCACGCCGCGAATGGGGCCGTGGCGTCGGACGAGCATTTATTCGTTGACATGCTCTGGCCGAAAAAATATAAAATAGAATAAACGTTCTGTCTAGAGGAACGATAAAAATATACCGCACGTCAATCGAAGGACAAGAGGAGACATCACAATGCAACGCAATTGGCTGCGCGCCCTGGCTTGTGCCGCGGCGCTGTTTGCGGGCACGGCACAAGCCGCGTCCTATCCGACCAAACCCGTGACCATGGTCGTGCCCTATCCGGCCGGCGGCGCCACCGATGTGGTGGCGCGCGCGGTGGCGGAAAAACTCACGCAGTCCTGGGGGCAGACCGTCATCGTCGAGAATCGCGCAGGCGCGGGCACGACGATCGGCGCCAGCGCGGTGGCGCGTGCGCAGGGCGACGGCTACACGCTGTTCATGACCACATCGGCGCACACGATCAGCGGCCATCTCTACGCCAAGCTCAACTACGACCCGGTCAAGGACTTTGCGCCGATCACGCTGGTGACCAAGGTGCCGCTGGTGCTGGTGGTCAATCCGTCCATCCCCGCCAAGAATCTGCAGGAATTTCTGGCCTATCTCAAGCGGGATGGCGCTTCGGTCAACTTCGCCTCTCCCGGCAACGGCACGGCCCAGCATCTGAGCGGCGAGCTGTTCAAGATCGCCACGCACTCCTCCATCACGCATGTGCCGTACCGCGGCGACGCGCCGGCCTTCACCGACCTGGCCGGCGGCCAGGTCCAGATGATGCTGGCCACCATCACCTCGGCCCTGCCGCTGATCGAATCCGGCAAGCTGCGCGCGCTGGCGGTGGCCAACGGCAAGCGGGTGCAGGCGCTGCGCGACGTGCCGACCTTCGCCGAGGCGGGCATGCCGGGCTTCGAGGCCGCCACCTGGTTCGGCCTGCTTGCGCCGGCGTCGCTGCCCGCGCCGCAAGCGCAACGCATCTATCAGGACGTATCGAAGATCGTGGCGACACCCGAGATGCAGGCGCGCATCGAAGGCTTGGGTGGAGAAGTGGTCAACAGCACGCCGCAGGCCTTCGCGGCCTTCATGGCGCAAGAGCAGGAGAAGTGGGGCCAGGCCGTCAAGGCTTCCGGCGCCGTCGCCGCGCAATAACGGCGAAGAGGTCCGCAGCCGCGCGTCCATGTAGCGCGCGGCGCGGAATCCGACAACAACGGAGGAGACACATCATGCAAGTTTCGAAATGGCTCGCGGCAGGTTCGTTTGCTTTGCTGGCATTTGGTCCCCAATGGGCAAGCGCCACCGGCTATCCCAACGCGCCGGTGAAATTCGTGGTGGGCTTCAGCCCTGGCAGCACCATCGACACGGTGGCGCGCATCATGGGCGAGGCGCTTTCCGCCCGCATGGGACAAACGTTCGTGGTGGAGAACAAGACCGGCGCCAACGGCATGATCGCCGCCCGTGCCGTGGCGCAGGCCAAGCCTGACGGCTACACCATCCTGGTCAGCAACTCCAGTTCGATCACGGTCAATCCCTTGCTCTACAAGGATATGCAGTACGACCCGCTCAAGGATTTCGCGCCGGTGACCACCGTGGTTTCGGTGCCTTTCATCCTGACGATCAATGCGGAGAATCCGCGCGTGGCCGGCGTGGTCGACGTCAAATCGCTGGTGGACCTGGCGCGCCGCAATCCCAATACCGTCAGCTACGGTTCGGCCGGCAACGGCAACCTGATGCACCTGGCAGGCGCCCAGCTGGCGACCATGTCCGATACGCAGATGCTGCATGTCCCGTACCGGGGCGCGGCGCCGATGGAGGCGGGGTTGATGTCCAAGGAGGTGGATTTCGGCTTCGACACCTTGTCTGGCGTGCCGCTGATCAAGGCGGGCAAGCTGAAGGCGCTTGCCGTGTCCACGGCGCAGCGCTGGCATGACTTGCCTGAGGTGCCGGCAGTGGCGGAGCTGGGCTATCCGGGCTTCGACATTTCCTTCTGGGTCGGCATTTTTTCCCCAGCCGGCACCCCGCCCGAAGTGGTCGAACGGCTGAACAAGGAGATTGCCCTGGCGGTCAAGGATCCCGCCGTGCGCGCACGTCTGGCGCCTCAGGGCAATCCCTTGACGCAATCGCCGCAGGCTTTCCGGCAGAAGATCGCCGATGAACTCAAGCAGAACGAAGCGCTCATCAAGCGCGCCAACATCAAGATCGATTGAGCCGGCGGCAATGGGCCGGTTCGGCAACAGGCAGAAGGGAGCATACGGTGTCCTGGGAAAAAGAACTGCGGGAATTGGCGCTGCGCAAGGAGTTGGCGGCGCGCATGGGCGGCGAGGCGAAAGTGCGCCGGCATCGGGAGGGCGGCAAGCTGCCGGTGCGTGAGCGCATCCAGAAGATGGTCGATGCGGAATCGTTTCGCGAGGTCGGTGCGCTGGCCGGCAGCGGGGAATACGACGATCAAGGCCAGCTGACGGACCTGACGCCGTCGAATCTCGTGATCGGCCGCGCCAAGGTGCAAGGGCGGCCGGTCGTGGTGTGCGCCGACGATTTCACCGTGCGCGGCGGCGCCAATGACGGCGCGGTCGGCGACAAGCTGATGGAGGCCGAGCGCATGGCCCAGGATCTGCGCCTGCCGCTACTGCGGCTGGTGGATGGCACCGGCGGTGGCGGCTCGGTGCGCAACATCGAGATCAAGGGCCACACTTTATTGCCCAAGTTGCGTATGTGGCCGCTGATGACGCAGAACCTGGCCACAGTTCCAGTCGTGTCGCTGGCGCTGGGCTCGGTGGCCGGCCTGGGCGCCGCGCGTGTGGCGGCAAGCCACTATTCCGTCATGGTGCGCGAGACCTCGCAGTTGTTCATCGCGGGGCCTCCCGTGGTGGCCCGTATCGGTCAGACGCTGGACAAGAATGAACTGGGCGGCAGCGACATCCACACCCGCAATGGCGTGGTGGATGACGAGGCCGACTCGGAAGAAGCCGCTTTTGCGATGGCACGGCGCTTCCTGTCCTACTTGCCCCGATCCGTGCACGAACTGTCGCCGCGCGCCGAGGGCGGAAGACGTCCAGGCGGCGGGCAGGACTGGCTGCGCGGCGTCATTCCCGCCGACGCGCGTGCCGTGTACAAGATGCGGCCCATTGTGGACGCGCTGGTGGACGAAGGCTCGTTCATGGAGATTGGCCGCCGCTGGGGGCGCGCGATGATCACGGGCCTGGCTCGCATCGACGGTTGGCCGGTGGCGGTCTTCGCCAGCGATCCCTACCACTATGGCGGAGGCTGGGACGGTCCTTCCGCCGAGAAATTCACCCGGCTGCTGGACCTGGCCGAGACCTTTCATCTGCCGGTCGTCAATCTGGTGGATGTGCCGGGCTTCCAGATCGGCCTGAACGCGGAGAAGGCCGGCGCCATGCGCTATGGCGTGCGCGCGCTGAGCGCGGTGGCGCAGTCCACCGTGCCATGGTGTTCGATCATCGTGCGCAAGGCGTTCGGCGTGGCGGCTGGCGGTCACCAGAGCGCGGGAAGATTCAATTTCCGCTATGCCTGGCCGTCCGCGCAATGGGGGTCGTTGCCGGTCGAAGGTGGATTGGAGGTCGCCTACAAGGCCGAGATCGAGGCCGCGGCGGACCCCGAGGCCAAGATGCGGGAGATCGAGGCGCGGGTACGCGGCCTGACCTCGCCGTTCCGCAGCGCCGAGGCTTTCGTGGTGGAGGACATCATCGACCCGGCCGCCACGCGCAACGTGCTGGAGGAGTTCGTGGAGTTGGTGGCGCCCTTGCGCGAAGCCGGCCCGCGCGCCTTCGGCTACCGGCCTTGATTCGCCACATGGAGCCTCTGATGAAGCGAGTGCTTGTTGCCAACCGGGGGGCTGTTGCCCGCCGCGTCATCCGGGCGCTGCGCACGCTCGGCATCGAATCCGTGGCGGTCTACTCCGAGGCGGACCGGGATTTGCCTTACCTGAGCGAGGCCGATGTCGCGCTCCCCATCGGCCCGGCGCCGGCGTCGCAGAGCTACCTGAACCGTGACACTCTTTTGCGGGTGGCGCGAGAGTGCGGCGCCGATGCCTTGCATCCCGGCTATGGCTTTCTTTCCGAGAACGCGGACTTTGCCGAAGCGGTGGAGCAGGCGGGCATGGTCTTTGTCGGTCCGTCCCCACGCTGGATTCGCATGCTGGGGCACAAGACCCAGGCGCGCGACGCGATGCGGGCGCTGGGCATGCCCATGGCGCCCAGCAGCGCCGTGCTGGGATGCGATCTGGAGGCCGTGCGGCAGGCCGCCGAAACCCTGGGCTATCCGGTGCTGATCAAACCTGCAACGGGCGGGGGCGGTATCGGCATGATTCCCCTGGCCTGCCCGCAGGATGTGGACACCGAATGGGGCCGGGCGCGGCTGATCGCCGAGCGCAGCTTCGGCGGTTCGGAGCTGTACCTGGAGAAGCTGCTGCGCGATCCGCGTCACGTCGAGTTCCAGTTCCTGGCCGACCGCCATGGACAACTGCGCTGCCTGTACGAACGCGATTGCTCGACCCAGCGCCGCCATCAGAAGGTGCTCGAAGAGGCGCCTGCTCCAGGCCTGGAGCGCGCCGCGCTGCAAGACATGGCCGCACGGTTGGAGGCCATGTTATCCGGCATGGGCTACGACGTGATCGGCACGGTCGAAATGCTGTACACGCCCGAAACCGGCTTCTCGTTCCTGGAGATCAATACCCGCCTGCAGGTGGAGCACGCGGTGACCGAGTCGGTGACGGGCGTGGATATCGTCGCCGCGCAGCTGCGGCTGGCTGCCGGCGAGCGCATGGCCGATGTGTTGCCGCTGGTTCCGCCCTTGAGCGGCCACGCCATCGAGGCGCGGGTCTATGCAGAGGATCCGGTGCGCTTCCTGCCTTCGCCGGGCGTGCTTCAGGAGTTTGCTCCGCCCGCGATGGCGGGGGTGCGCATCGAGACAGGCTACGCGACGGGATGCCGCGTTTCCAGTCACTACGACCCCATGCTGGCGAAAGTGATCGCCAGCGCGCAGACCCGCAGACAGGCGCTGGACCTGTTGAAGGCCGCCTTGGCTCAGTTCCGTGTGGGGGGCGTCAAGACCAACATTCCGTTCGTCCTGCGTCTGCTGGACGACCCTGAGTTCCGTGCGGGCCGCGTCTCCACCGGGATGGTGGCACGCATGCTCGAAGAATCGCGCGCGACCGCGCACGCCGCATAAATCAAGGAGATGACGATGTTCAAAGTGGAAACCCCCGTAGTCGGCCGAGTGGTCGCCGTAACCGTCCGACCGGGCCAGCGCGTGGAGGCTGGCGACAGCGTCGCCAAGGTGGAATCGATGAAGATGGAGATCCCAGTCGAGGCCGAGCGCGCGGGTACGGTCGTTCGCGTGCTCGTGGCGGAAGGCGACGAAGTGGACGAAGGCCAGATCGTCGTGGAACTGGAATGAGATGGCCATGTTGATCCATACCGAGCGGATGGAATCGGGGCGCGTGGCGGTATTACTGCTGCGCAATCCACCGGTCAATAGCCTGGGCGCGGAGCTGCGGACGCGATTGCATGCAGCGATCGAAGCCGCGCTGGCGGATGCCAGCGTGCGCGCGCTGGTGTTGGCGGGAGATGGCGACTTCTTCTGCTGCGGCGCCGAGATCCGCGAATTCAATACTCCCATGTCCACGCGCGAACCGACGCTGCGCTCGGTCATTGCGTTGCTGGAGGGCGCGACCAAGCCTGTCGTGGCGGCAATACACGGCGCGGCCCTGGGGGGCGGGTTGGAACTGGCGCTGGGCTGCCACTACCGCGTGGCCCTGGAAGGGACGTCGCTGGGCCTGCCTGAAGTGAAGCTGGGAGTGCTGCCCGGGGCGGGGGGCACGCAAAGGCTTCCGAGAATCGTTGGCGTCGAGCGGGCGTTGACCATGATCGCGCAGGGCGATCCGGTCGATGCGGCCACGGCAAGGGAATGGGGGCTGGTCGACGAGGTCTACGGCGACGCGCTGCTGCCGCGCGCGGCCGCCTATGCGCTGGCGGTCGCCGACGCGCCACTGGCGGATCGCAACGTTGGCGCGCGCCGGGTGCAGGCGCCGCCGGACACGGCAGTCTACGACCGCGCGCGTGCGCAGGCTGCCCGCCGCTACCGCGGCTGCGTGGCGCCGCTGGCTTGCGTGGCCTGCGTGGAATATGCGGCCGGGTCGGCGCTGCCGGACGGGCTGGCCTTCGAGCGCGAGCGCTTCCTGGAACTGGTCAACGGCAGCCAGTCCAAGGCGCAGCGCCACCTGTTCTTCGCGGAACGGGCGGCGCTCAAGCTGCCCGCGGATTGGCAGGCTGGCGGCGGCATCGCCAGGGTGGGCGTGGTGGGCGCCGGCACCATGGGCGGCGGCATAGCCATGAGCCTGGCCAATGCCGGCCTGGATGTGGTGCTGGTCGAACGCGATGAGCAGGCCTTGGATCGCGGGTGGTCGGCCATCAGGAATCACTACGCGGCGACCGTGGTCAAGGGAAAACTGTCGGCTGCGCAGGAGGCCGGACGCCTGGCGCGCATAAGTCGCAGCCTGGACATGGCGGCGCTGTGCGACGTCGACCTGGTGATCGAGGCGGCGTTCGAGGACATGGACGTCAAGCGCCAGATATTTTCCGCGCTGGATCGGATCTGCAAGCCCGGCGCCATACTCGCGTCGAACACGTCGCGGCTGGATATCGACGAGATCGCCGGATACACCAGCCGCCCCGCGCAGGTGCTGGGAACTCATTTCTTCAGCCCCGCCCATGTCATGCGGTTGCTGGAGGTAGTGAAAGGGCGCGCGACCGATGGCGCGGTGGTTGCGACGGTGTTCCGGCTGGCGCGCAAGATGGGCAAGCTGCCCGTGCTGGTAGGCGTCTGCGACGGCTTCGTCGGCAACCGGATGGTCAGCCCCTACACGCGGGAAGCGCATTTCCTGCTGGAGGAGGGCGCGTCGCCGTCGCAGGTGGACGGCGCCTTGCAGCGCTTCGGCCTGGCGATGGGGCCTTTGCGCATGGCGGACATGGCCGGACTGGATATCAGCTGGGCCTTCCGCAAGCGCATGGCGCCCACGCGGCCCGCGCATCTGCGCTACTCGCGCGTGGCCGACCGCCTGTGCGAACAAGGGCGTTTTGGCCAGAAGACGGGTAGCGGGTTTTACCGCTATGAACCCGGCAGTCGGGAGCCACTGGAGGATCCTGCCGTGCATGCGCTTATCGAGGCTTGCGCGCGGCAGGACGGCATCAGCCGGCGGGAGATCTCGGATGACGAGATCGTGCAGCGCACGGTATACGCGCTCGTCAACGAGGCGGCGCACATCCTGGACGAAGGCATCGCCGCAAGAGCGTCGGACATCGATGTGATCTACGTCCATGGCTATGGATTCCCGGCGCACCGGGGCGGTCCCTTGTTCTACGCGGATCAGCAGGGGCTGCCCGCCGTGCTGGCCGCGGTCCGGCGCTTCCACGAACAGCACGGCGAACAGTGGCGGCCGGCTCCCTTGCTGGAGCGGTTGGCGGCCGAGGGGCGGTCCTTCGCGGATTTGTGACGACAGCGGCGCAGCGCCGCGAACAAAGAAGAATGGAGACAAGCATGGTCACCGAAGAGAACGACGGCGCCGCGGCTCGCGGCCCGCAAGAACAGTATTTTTCCAGCCTGGCGCAAGGCCGGTTCCTGATCCAGCGCTGCGCATCTTGCGGCGCGCACCAGTTTTTTCCCCGAGTCCTGTGCATGCATTGCGGCGCCACCGAGCTGGAGTGGACCTCGCCGGCCGGCACGGGCACGGTCTATTCCTACAGCGTCGTGCGCCGCAAGCCGGAGGCCGGCGGCGACTACAACGTGGCGCTGATCGACCTGGAGGAAGGCGTGCGCTTGATGAGCCTGGTCGACGATATCGCGCTGGATCGCCTGCGCATCGGCTTGCCGGTACGTGCGCGGGTGCGGCGCGACGACGGCCAGGTGGCGATGCTGGTGTTCACGCCCGCGGAGGACGCATGATGACGCTGGAGTCGTTGCGTGGCCAGGTCGCGATAGCCGGGGTGGGGCATGCGGGCCTGGGCGAAGCCCATGGGTATACCGAGATGGAGGTACTGGCGCAGGCGGCGACGCGGGCGGTGGCCGATGCGGGCCTGTCGATGCGGGATATCGACGGCCTGGCGACATGCAGTTCGTCGGCCACCATGTGGAGCATGCCCGTAGCGGAGTACCTGGGGCTGCGGCCGCGCTATATCGAAGCCTCAATGTTGGGCGGTTCCAGCTTTGTGTCGCACTTGCTGCCATCCGTGATGGCGCTGGCTTCGGGGCAGTGCGACGCAGTGCTGGTGTGCTACGGCAGTACCCAGAAGACCGCCGTCTTCGGCCGCAAGGAGGGCGTCAAGGCGCGGGCCTTGCTCGATCCGCAGCCTTTCGAGCATCCATATTCGCCAATGCAGCCGGTCACGTCCTACGCCTTGGCAGCCGCCCGCCATATGTATCAGTACGGCACCACGCGGGAACAACTGGCCGAGGTGGCCGTCGCCGCCAGGGCCTGGGCCAGGCTGAATCCCGAAGCCGCGATGCGCGAACCGCTGTCGATCGAGGACGTGTTGCGGTCGCGTCCGGTCTCGGACCCCTTGACGGTGCGCGACTGTTGCCTGGTAAGCGACGGCGGCGGCGCGTATGTGATGGTGCGCGCCGATCGCGCCCGCCATTTGAAGCAGGCGCCCGTCTACGTGCTGGGCAGCGCCACGGCTGTCTGGAACCGGCAGATCTCGTCCATGGAGGACCTGACCGTCACCGCTGCGGCGGAATCGGGCAAGCGGGCGTTGGCCATGGCGGGCCTGGGCATCGCCGACGTGGACGTGGCCGAACTCTATGATGCCTTCACCATCAATACGCTGCTGTTCCTGGAGGACCTGGGCTTTTGCAAGAAAGGCGAGGCCGGTGCCTTCGTGCAGGGAGGCGGCATTGCCCCTGGCGGGCGGCTGCCCGTCAATACCAATGGCGGCGGACTGTCCTGCGTGCATCCTGGCATGTACGGCATCTTCCTGGTGATCGAAGCCGTGCGCCAGCTGCGCGCCCAGGCGGGAGAGCGCCAGGTTCCCGGGGCCGATATCGCGCTGGTGCATGGCAACGGCGGCACGTTGTCCAGCCAATCGACCGCCATTCTTGGCGGCCCGGCCACTCGTTGAGCGGGCCGCCTTCATCATAGGCAGGGAGAAAGAGCCCATGCTGGACAAGATAGTCAATACGCTGGAGGCCGCGGTGGCGGGCGTGCCGGATGGCGCGGTGATCCTGATCGGCGGCTTCGGCGCCTCGGGCGTGCCGACGGAGCTGGTGTGCGCGCTGCTGGACCAGGGCGCGCGTGAACTCACCATTGTCAACAACAACGCCGGCAATGGCCCAAGGGGCCTGAGCCAGCTGGTGGAAGCGGGACGCGTGCGCAAGATGATCTGTTCCTTCGCGCGTTCCTCCGACCGGAAGAACCCGAATGCGGCGGCTTTCGCGGACGCCTACCGCGCCGGGAGAATCGAGCTGGAGTGCGTGCCCCAGGGCACCATGGCCGAGCGCATGCGCGCCGCGGGCGCCGGGCTGGGACCGTTTTTCACGCCCACCGCCTACGGCACGCCGCTGGCGGCCGGCAAGGAGACGCGCGTCATAGATGGCGTGGGCTATGTGCTGGAAGCGCCTTTGAAAGGGGACTATGCCTTCGTCAAGGCCCGCATCGCGGACCGTTGGGGCAACCTGATGTACCGCTACGCGGGCCGCAATTTTTCCCCGGTCATGTGCATGGCCGCCGCCACCACGGTGGCGCAGGTCGACGACATCGTGGACCTGGGCGGCATTGCGCCCGAGCACGTCATGACGCCGGGCATCTTCGTCAAGCGGGTGGTGCGGACAGGAGCTGGCCATGGCATTTGAAAAACTCACGCGGCAGCAGATCGCGCGGCTGGTCGCGGCCGATATCGAGGATGGCGCCTACGTCAATCTGGGCATCGGCATCCCCACGCTGGTGTCGGCGTTTCTACCGCCCGGCCGCGACGTGATCCTGCATACCGAGAACGGCATTGTGGGCATGGGGCCGGGCGACGCCGAGGCGCCGCTGGACCTGGATCTGATCAACGCCAGCAAAGAGCCTGTCACCCTGCTGCCGGGAGCGTCCATCACCGATCACGTGGTGTCGTTCGCCATGATGCGTGGCGGCCATCTGGATTTGACGGTGCTGGGGGCATTTCAGGTGTCGGAGCGGGGCGATCTGGCCAACTGGGACACGGGCGCGCCGGGCACGATACCCGCCGTGGGCGGCGCGATGGACCTGGTGGCGGGCGCCCGGCAGGTCTACATCACCATGGAACACGTCACCAAGGACGGCCAGCCCAAGATAGTCCGCGAATGCTCCTATCCGCTGACGGGCACAGGGGTGGTGGATCGCATCTATTCCGATCTGGCGATCATCGACGTTTCGCCTGCCGGGCTGTCGGTGAGGGCGATGGTGGCGGGCCTGGATTTCGAGGTCTTGCAGGGACTGACCGGATGCCCGCTGAGGCTGGCCGCTGATTGCCGGACGCTGACGGTCAGATAGGCATTTCTCCGGATTCTCGCCATGTTGACACCGGGACTTTTCAATATATAGAATGTTCTTACAGAAAGAATAAATGTTCTGTCTGTAAGAACAAAAAAGAAAGCGGAGAGACAATGGAACCAGTTGCCAAACCTGCCGATGGCGCGCGGCTGGCGCAGCGCTTCAGTGCTCGCGCGCTGTCGTTTTCGCGCCAGCGCCAGGTCGATATGAATCTGCTGCTGCGCTTCGGGGCCAGCCCCGTGCTGGTGGGCGTGCGCGGCGGGCGGGTGGTGGCGGCCGCCGCGCCCGCCACACCCATGCCGTCCTGCGATTTTTCCTTGAGCGCGTCCGCGGATGCCTGGTCGCGCTTCTGGCAGCCGGTGCCGCCGGCAGGCTGGCATGACCTCTTCGCGCTCAGCAAGCGGCGCGAGCTGACCATCGAAGGCAACCTCCAGCCGCTGATGGCGCATCTGCAATTCATCAAGGACCTGCTGGCCACGGGCCGGGAGACGCAAGCATGAGCGCCGCTCTGGAACCCATCGTCGGCCGTTATGTGTCGTTGAACATCGCCGGCAGGAGCAACCGTGTCTACTTCGAAGAGGCGGGCGAGGGCATACCGCTGGTCTGCTTGCATACGGCGGGCGCGGACAGCCGGCAATACCGTCACATGATGTGCGATCCCGACATCACCTCGCGTTACCGGGTCATTGCGTTCGACCTGCCATGGCATGGCAAGTCCTATCCCCCCGAAGGTTGGCAGGACGAGGAATACCGGCTTTCCACTGAACTCTACGTGGCAACCATACTCGCCTTTTGCGACGCGCTGGCGCTGCCGCGGCCCGCCCTGATTGGCTGCTCGATAGGCGGTCGCATCGTGCTGCAGCTTGCCCACCAACATGCCGAGCGCTTCCGCGCGCTGATCGGCGTTGAAGCCGCGGACTTTCAGGAACCGTGGTACGACACCGCCTGGCTGCACCGCGGCGACGTGCATGGCGGCGAGGTATGCGCCGCTCTGGTGTCCGGTCTGGTTGCGCCGCAATCGCCGGCCGTGCATCGGCACGAAACGCTCTGGCAATACATGCAAGGCGGGCCAGGCGTATTCCGCGGGGACCTGTACTTCTATCGCGTCGACGCGGACCTGCGGGGAGAGCTCGAAGGCATCCGCACCGATCTGTGTCCGCTCTATCTGCTGACGGGGGAATACGACTTTTCCTGCACGCCCGAAGACACCTTGCGCACGGCCGCTGGCATCCCCGGCGCGCAGGTCGCCGTGATGCGCGAATTGGGACATTTCCCGATGAGCGAAAACCCGCGGCAGTTCCGTCGCTACGTGCTGCCAGTGCTTGACGCCATCGCCCGCCTGTAGAGCGGGCGCAACAGACGGGCAGGCACTGCCCGCGTACTCACAGGAGACATCATGCGTTATCCGATCATTCTGGCTGGCCTCGTTGCCTTGGGGGCCGCGTCCGCGGCACAGGCCCAGGAGACCCTGAAACTGGGCGCGCTGGTTACGCTGTCCGGCGCCGGGGCCGCGTGGGGGCAAGGCATGAAGAACGCCGCCGAGGTCGCGGCGGACCAGGTCAATGAGGCCGGCGGCCTGGACGTCGGCGGCAAGAAGTATCGGGTGCAGGTTGTCGCCTACGATGACAAGTACCAGGCCAACGAGGCCGTGACCGTCGCCAATCGCTTGGTATTCGAGGACAAGGTCCGCTACATCGTCGGGCCCGTCGGTTCGGCGCCCGTGCTTGCCATCCAGCCGATTACGGAGAAGAACAAGGTCATTCTGCTGACGCTGGGCTTTACCGCCAAGGCGTTGGCCGCGGACAAGCCCTATACCTTCCGCCCCAACGTCACCACCGCCGAGGTTTCGCAGCCGCAGATAGACTGGCTGGTCAAGTCGCAGGGGCTGCGCAAGGTGGGGGCCTTGTTTCCCAATGATGAAACCGGGCAGCAGATCGCCCTCGATCTGGAGGCCGCCTACAAGAAGGCGGGCGCGGCGCTGTCCGCCAAGGAATTCTTCGAACGCGACCGAGTGGATTTCGTGCCGCTGCTGACCCGCATGATGGCTCGCGGCATCGACGCCATCGAGCTGGACGGCAATTCGCCCGCCACCGCGGGTCTCATCGTCAAGCAGGCGCGCGAACTCGGTTTCGAGGGGCGCATCGTGCGCACGGGCGGACCTGCCACGCAGGAAATCGTGAACGTGGCGGGCAAACAGGCGGCCGAAGGCATGCTGGTGCATACGCCAATCGACCCGCAACTGGCCGCCACCAAGGCCTACGCGGACCGCTATGCGGCCAAGTACAAGCATCCGATGAACGGCTTCAGCCCGGCTTTCTACGATGGCACGCAGATGCTGTTCGAGGCCATGCGCCGCGCCGGCAGCGTGGAAGACACCGAGCGCGTCCGTGTCGAATTGGAAAAGCTCGATGGCTTCGAGGGTGCGCTGGGAAAACTGAGCTGGACTGGGCGGGCCATGTACGGGATCGATCACCAGCTCAACGCGCCGTTCTACGTAGCCGAGGTCAAGGACGGCCTCGAGGTGATCCGCGCGCGCTGCACCGTGGCGGAGTGCCGCTAGCGCGGCCCGGGGGGAGCGCGACGTGGATTGGAGCATTTTGCTGGCGCAGGCCACGGTCAACGGCTTGATCGTGGGGCTGCTGTATCTGTTGATGGCCGTGGGTTTCACGCTGGTGTTCGGCGTGATGCGGATGGTGAACTTCGCTCATGGCGAGTTCTACATGCTGGGGGCATTCGGCGCGTACTACCTGACGACCCAGGCGGGCTTCTCGTTCCTGCCGGCCGTGGCGCTGACCTTCGTGTTTGCGGTGGCGGGCGGCGCGGCGCTGGAATGGGGCGTGCTGAAGCCGTTTCGGCGCGATGAACTCAACGGCATGATCGCGACCATCGGGCTGGCGATGATCTTGCAGAACCTGGCGCTGATGTTCTTCGGCCCGGATCCGCTTTCCATGCCGGCCGTGGCGCGGGGCACGGTGCGCCTGGACAAGCTGGTCGTGCCGCTGTCGCGCGTCTACGTCGTCGCTTTCGCCTTGTTGGCGCTGGCGCTGCTGTATGGGTTCCTGCGTTATTCACGGCCGGGACGGGCGCTGCGCGCGGTGGTGGAGGATTTCGAAATCGCGGCGATCCAGGGCATACGCTCGCGCATGTATTACCCCCTGGGTTTCGGCTTGGGCGTAGGGCTGGCGGCGGTGGCGGGCGCGTTGATGGCGCCCTTGTTCTCGGTGTCGCCGTTCGTGGGCGCAACGCCGTTGCTCAAGGCGTTCATCGTGGTGATCCTGGGTGGGCTGGGCAGCATCCCGGGCGCGGCGGTCGCCGGACTGGCGCTGGGGCTGGCGGAGAGCTACGGCAGCCTGCTGTTTGAAAGCAGCACGGCGGACATGCTCATCTTCGCCGTGGTCATCGTGATGTTGGTGGTGCGGCCCAAGGGGCTGCTAGGCCGCGGGGAGGCATAGGCCATGACAGAACTATCGCTTGAATCCGGCTTGCCGCGGCCCGCGCCGTTGCGTTGGCTGCTGTGGGCCATGCTGGCCGCGGTGGCGGCGGCGCCCTGGTTCGCCGGGCCCTTTGTTCAGCATCTGGCGGTGCTGACCTGCCTGAACGTGCTCATCGTCAACGGTCTGGCGCTGATCTCGCGTTGCGGCCAGCTGTCGCTGGGACATGCCGCTTTTGTCGCCATAGGCGCCTATGGTTCGGTGCTGGCGGGACGCTACCTGGGCTGGAGCTTTCTGCCCGCCGCGTTGGCGGGAATCGCCTTGACGGCGTTGGTTGCGCTGGCCCTCGGAGCGGTGATCCTGCGGCTCAAAGGCGTGTATTTCGTGCTGGTCACTTTCGCGTTTGGCGAGCTGCTGCGCCTGATCCTGCTCGACGGTTCATCGTGGTCGGGCGGCGCCAATGGCATCGCCGGGATCGAGCCTGCCGCGTTGGCGGGCCTGGTGTTCGACTCGCGCGCGCGTTTCTACGGATTGGCGCTGTGCGCTGCGCTGGGCTCGGTGGCACTGCTGAGCGCCTTGGCGCGACGGCCATTCGGACATGCCATCGACGCCGTGGCCGACAACCCGGCACTGGCCGAATCCACCGGCCTGAGCGTGCGCCGCATCCAGCTATGCGCTTTCATTGCCGGCTGCGCCCTGGCTGCGGCAGGAGGCTCGTTGCTGGCGCGCTATGTCGGCTACGTGTCGCCGGAATCCTTCAACGCCAGTATTTCCATCGGCTTCATCATCATGCTGGTCATCGGCGGGCGACGTTCGGTGTGGGGAGGCCTGATCGGCGCCATGGTGTTGACGCCGCTGCCTGAGCTGTTTCGTGGCGCGGTGCAGACGCAGCATATTTTCTACGGCGCGGCGTTGATCCTCATCCTGCGCTTTCTGCCCGCGGGCCTGGCCAGCTTGCCGGGGCCCTGGCAGGCGCGTCGCCGCAAGGAGTCCCAATGAACCAAGCGCTGCTGCAAGTGCAGGGCCTGTCGCGCAGTTTCGGCGGCCTGGCCGCCCTGAGGGAGCTGAGCTTTTCTGTCTCTCAGGGCGAGATCGTCGGGTTGATCGGTCCTAATGGGGCGGGCAAGACCACGGCGTTCAACGTCATCAGCGGCACCATGCCGCCGACCTCCGGTAGTGTGCGGTTCGATGGCCGCGATATCGCTGGCGGTCCACCCAGCCGAGTGGTCGTGCAAGGGCTGGCACGCACGTTCCAGTCCACCTCGACTTATCCCGACGTCTCGGTGGCCGAGAACATCCGCCGCGGCATGCTGGCGCGCGCGCGGCAATCATGGTTGCGCCGCTTGGCAGGGCGCAGCCACGACCTGCTTACCGACACGCAGATCGCACAGGAGGTCAACCGGCTGTTGAGCCTGCTGGACCTGCAGGCCTGGCGCGATGCGCCGGCTGGGGCGCTGGCCTATGGCTTGCAGAAGAAGTTGGGGATCGCCGTGGCGCTGGCTTGCCGCCCGCGCATGCTGCTGCTGGATGAGCCAGCCGCCGGGCTGAATCACGAGGAATGCAACGAGTTGGGAAGGCTGTTGCGCCGCCTGCAGTCGGAAGAGGGGTTGACCATGCTGCTGGTGGAGCACCATATGGCGCTGGTCATGGAACTCTGCCACCGCATCGTGGTGCTGGTCCAGGGCGAGAAGATCGCCGAAGGCGCGCCGCAGGCCATCCGCGAGAATCCCGCCGTCATTGAAGCCTATCTGGGAGCGCCCGATTATGCCCATGCTTGAAGTCCAGGATATGAGCGTGCGCTACGGCCAGTTGGAGGCCGTGCGTGGTGTCAGCTTTGCGGTGGAGACAGGCCAGATCGTGGCGCTGGTCGGTTCCAACGGCGCGGGCAAAAGTTCGACCTTGAAGGCGCTCATCGGGTTGGCGCCGGTTGCTGGCGGCCGCATTCTCCTCGATGGCCGGGATCTGGCGCGGCAAGGCTCTGCCGCCCGTGTCGCCGCCGGCCTGTCGTTGTCGCCCGAAGGACGCCGCCTGTTCGGGCGCATGAGCGTGTTGGACAACCTGATGGCGGGTGCGCATGCGGTGCGTTCGCGCCCGGCAATACGTCGCCGGCTGGACGAAATCTATGCTCTGTTTCCCAGAGTGCGGGAGCGGCGTTCGCAACTGGCGGGGTCGTTGTCGGGCGGAGAGCAGCAGATGGTCGCCATCGGGCGGGCGCTGATGGCGCAGCCGCGGCTGTTGATGTTGGATGAACCCTCGTTGGGCATCGCGCCCAAGATCGTGGCGGAGATCGCCGGCGCCATCGAGCGCATCAACCGGGAAAGCGGCATTGCCATCGTTCTGGTGGAGCAGAACGCCCGCCTGGCGCTGCGCCTGGCTCACCAGGCGCACGCATTCGAGCATGGCGTCGTGGTGCGCAGCGGCAAGGGGTCCGAACTGCTGGAGGATCCGTTCGTGCAGAAAGCCTATTTGGGAGTTTGATATGGGCGATCCAAGGCGGGATGTGCTGCCGGAATACGAGGTGTACGCCATCCGCTACGCGCGCATGCCGCGTCGGCGGCGCGACAATTTTCTGGGTGGCGACCCCCACGACGCCGACATGCCGATGGACTTCTTCGTCTGGCTGGTGCGTGGCGCCGGACGCGTCGTGCTGGTCGACACCGGATTCAATGCCGAGACGGCGCATAAGCGCCGCCGCGAGCTGATCCATTGTCCGATAGCGGCCTTGGCGCCGCTGGGCGTGCGGCCCGTGGACGTTCAGCACGTGGTCCTGACCCATCTGCATTACGACCATGCCGGCAATCTGGATCGTTTGCCGCGGGCGCGTTTCCATGTGCAGGATGGCGAAATGGACTACGCGACCGGCCGCTGCATGTGCTTCGAGCCGTTGCGGCATGCCTATGCCGTCGAGGACGTGGTCAGCCTGGTCCGGCATGTCTACGAGGACAGGGTCGTATTCCACGATGGCGATTCAGCGCTGTTGCCCGGCATCGGGCTGCTGAAGATCGGCGGCCATACCAAGGGCTTGCAGGCCGTGCGGGTGCACACCGCGAGAGGCTGGGTGGTGCTGGCATCGGATGCCAGCCACTACTACGAGAACATGGACGCGGGCCGCCCTTTTCCCATCGTCTACAACACGGCGGAGATGTTGTCGGGATACGCCAGGCTGGTCGGGGCCGCGCAATCGGAGGAACACGTCGTTCCGGGCCATGATCCTCAGGTGCTGGAGCGCTATCCTTCCTGGCAGGGTTCGCCGCATGTGGCGGCGCTGCATCTGCCGCCACGGGCGGACTGATTCCAGCCCTGATCCCGCCCGTGGCGTGAGCCGCGAGCCTCAATGACGGCCGGTTTGCTCCGCGTAATCCATATACAGCTTGTGCGCGCGGCGGGCCATGGGGCCGTATTCGAGCTTGCGGTCTTCCACGCGGTTCACGTGCACCACCTTGCCGTAGTTGCCGGACGAGAATACTTCGTCGGCTTCCTCGATGTCGGCGCGGGTCAGGCTGCGTTCCTGCACGTCGACGCCGTCGGCCTTCAGCAGCGCCAGCACGCGGCGGCGCGTGATGCCATTCAGAAAGGTGCCGTTGTCGGCCGGCGTGGACACCACGCCGTTCTTGGCGATCCACAGGTTGCTGGTGGCGAACTCGGCGATGTTGCCCGCGCCGTCCAGCATGATGGCGTTGTCGAAACCCTTCTCGGCGGCTTCGCGGATGGCGCGCTGGCCGTTGGGGTACAGGCAGGACGCCTTGGCGTCGGTGGGCGCCATGTTGGGCCAGGAACGCGCAAAGCTGGAGAAGCAGGCGGAGAAGCCCTGGTCGCCCGGCATCGGCACCTTGAACACGTGCAGCACGAACTGGGTCTTGTCGGCGTCCGGCAGCAGGAAGCCGTCGGCGCAATAGAACATGGGCTTGATGTAGAGTTCGCTGCCCTGCGGGAATTTCGCCACCGCCTGCAGGCAGAGCTTTTGGATCTCTTCCCAGCCGATCTGGGGCTTCATCAGCATTTTTTCGGCCGAGCGCACCACGCGTTGGCAGTGCAGATCCAGGTCGGGCGTCAGGCCGCGGAATGCGCGCGCGCCGTCGAACACCATGCTGGCCATCCAGAAGGCGTGGTCGGCGGGGCCGAGCAGTTTGGGGTTTTCAGTGGTCCAGTGACCGTTGTGCCAGAACAAGGCATCCATGGTTGTCTTCCTTCACTTGAATTGGGGTGGCGCTATCGGCGCGCCGAAACGTCAGGATACATGAGGCGGCTGCCGGCTTCCCGGCATCATTCGCGCGCCAGCGCCGCTTGCACGCGGTCGGCTGCCTGGGCCGGCATCCATTGCCGCCAGACCGGGCCGTATTGCCTGAGGAAATAGCGCGCGGCGTCCTCGGGTTCCTTGCCTTCGTTTTCCAGCCAGCCCAGGGTGGCGTCGATGGCGTCGCCGGGCACCGTCAGCTTGCCCAGGAATTCGGCGATCTGCGGCGCCTGTTTCGCGAACTCGGCATTCACGCCCGTGACGACGGGGTTGGGTTTGAACTCGGTGGGCACGGGATTCGCGCATTTGGGATCGGTCATGCAGGTGTAGGCGGCCTGGTCGAACGCGGGCAGTTCCAGCTTCACCAGATCCAGCGCGCCGACCAGCGAAGTGGGCGTCCAGTAGTAGAAAACGATGTCGCGCTTGCGCTTGTAGGCGGACACGATGGCGGCTTTCTGCGCAGCGCCGGAGCCGGGCGCGAACATCGCATAGTCCTTTTCAAGCTTCAAGGCGCGCAGCAGGTTCTCGTTCAGGGTGCCGCAGGCCCATCCTGCCGGACAACCGTAGATCCGGCCGCGGCCGGGTTCCTCGGGATCGGCGAAGACGTCCTTGAAGCGTGCCAGGTCGGCTGCCGACTTCAAGCCGGGATGGCGCTCGACGGTGTAGCGGGGCACGTACCAGCCTTCGCCGGCGTCGTAGACGTGGCCCACGCCCAGCACCTTGCCGCTGGCCAGGGCCTTCTTCCATGCGCCCTCGATCTGGCCGGGCCACACTTCCGGGGTGACGTCGACGTCACCGCGTTGCAGCGCCGCCAGCATGGGCAGGGTTTCGCCGATTTCGACCGTGGTCTTGCAGCCGTAGCCGTGTTCCAGCACGTAGCGTTCGATGCCGGCCAGCACCAGGTTGGATTCCCAGTTCAGGCCGCTGAAGCGGACCGGCCGTTTGACTTCGCATACGGGCGCGGCGGCATCCGCGGCTTGCGCAGCCGGGGGAAGAAGGGCGGCGGCCAGCGCCAGGGCGCCAAGGACGGGGGCGAGCGGATGCGGTTTGCGCATGGTCAGGCACCTGTTTGGTTGGGTGCCGTTCATTGTACGGGCGGCAGCGGCCTCGCCAAATGAAACGGGGCCGCATAACGCGGCCCCGTGCTTGCGCTGCCAGGATCAGGCGCGGGCGGCGCGCCGGCGATCGATGAAGGCGCCGACCTCGCCCACGATGCCGCGGCGGAAGGCCAGCACGCAGATCACGAAGATCAGGCCGATCACGATGGTGACCGATTCGCCCAGGCGCAGGAACCAGTCCACGCCGGTCAGGTTGGCCATCATCTGGCCGAAGTCGCCCACCTTGTTTTCCATCAGCACCACGATGAAGGCGCCGAGGATGGGACCGGTCAAGGTGCCGAGTCCGCCGATCAGCGTCATCAGGATGACCAGGCCGGACATCTGCCAGGTGGCATCGGACAAGGTGGCCGACACGAAGACCAGGGTCTTGGTGGCGCCCGCCAGGCCGGCCAGCGCTGCCGACAGCACAAAGGCCAGCAGCTTGAAGCGGTCGACGTCGTAGCCCAGCGAGATGGCGCGCGGTTCGTTTTCGCGCAGCGCCTGCAGCACCTGGCCGAAGGGCGAGTTCACCGTGCGCCAGATGATGAAGTAGCCAATGATGAAGATGGCCATCACCACGTAGTACAGGTTCAGGTCCTTGGACAGGTCGATCAGCCCGAACAGGGTGCCGCGCGGCACGCTCTGCAGGCCGTCCTCGCCGCCGGTGAACTTCGCCTGGAGGAAGAAGAAGAACACCATCTGCGACAGGGCCAGGGTGATCATGGCGAAATAGATGCCGCTGCGGCGGATAGCGATGGCGCCCATCGCCAGACCCAGCAGCCCCGCCACGGCCACGCCGAACAGCAGGCCGATCTCGGTGGGGAAGCCCCACACCTTGAGCGCGTGGCCGGTGGCGTAGGCCGCGCTGCCCAGGAAGGCGGCGTGGCCGAACGACAGCAGCCCGGTGAAACCCAGCAGCAGGTTGAATGCGCAGGCGAAGAGCGCGTAGCACATGATCTTCATGGCGAAGATCGGATAGACCCCGATGAAGGGAAGAATGGCCACCACGATGGCCAATACCGCATAGCCCAGGAATTGACGATTCATTTTTCTTTTCCGAACAGCCCGGCCGGGCGGATCAACAGAACGATGGCCATGATGATGAACACGACCGTGCTGGAGGCCTCGGGCCAGAACACCTTGGTCAGTCCTTCGATCACGCCCAGGCCCAGACCGGTCACGATGGCGCCCATGATGGACCCCATGCCACCGATCACGACCACGGCGAACACGACGATGATGAGGTTGGAGCCCATCAGCGGAGAAATCTGCAGCACGGGCGCGGCCAGCACGCCGGCAAAGCCCGCCAGCGCCACCCCGAAGCCATAGGTCAGGGTGATCATGCGCGGCACGTTCACGCCGAAGGCCTCGACCAGGCGGGGGTTTTCGGTGCCGGCGCGCAGCAGGGCGCCAAGGCGGGTGCGTTCGATGACGAACCAGGTTGCCAGACACACTGTCAGGGAGGCTGCCACGACCCAGCCGCGGTAATTCGGCAGGATCATGAAGCCCAGGTTGGTGGCGCCGCGCAGCGCGTCAGGCGTGGGGTAGGGCTGACCCGAGACGCCGTAGAAGCTGCGGAACAGGCCTTCTATCAGCAGCGTCAGGCCGAAGGTCAGCAGCAGCCCGTACAGGTGATCCAGCTTGTACAGGTGCCGCAGCAACAGCTTTTCTATGATGATGCCGAACAGCCCGACGACCAGCGGCGCCAGGATCAGCATGATCCAATAGTTCAACCCCAGGTACGACAGCCCCATCCAGGCGATGAACGCGCCCAGCATGTAGAGCGCGCCGTGCGCGAAGTTGATGACGTTCAGCAGCCCGAAGATGACGGCCAGCCCGAGCGACAGCATGGCGTAGAAGGAGCCGTTGACCAGGCCTAGCAATAGCTGGCCGAACAAGGCCTGTATGGGGATGCCGAAAATGTCAGTCATCTTATGAAAATCCTGCGCGTACGGAGGGAAGCGAGCTAATCAAAACGCGGCCCGGCCAAAACGCGGCCCGGCGCATAGGTTCGCCGGGTCGCGTCTGGGGGCACGTGGGCTGGATTACTTCTTGACCAGCTTGCAGGTGGACTCGGACAACTTGGTGTAGACCTCGTCGCCAGGCAGCGTCGCCACGACCTTGTAGTAGTCCCACGGGGCCTTGGATTCGGCCGGCGTCTTGACCTGCATCAGATACATGTCGTGGATCATGCGGCCGTCTTCGCGCACGTAACCGCCTTGCGCGAAGAAGTCGTTGACCTTGTTCGACTTCATCCACTTCATGACGGCGTCGCCGTCGTCCGTGCCGGTGGCCTTGATGGCGTTCAGATAGAAGGCCGTGGCCGAATAGTCGCCCGCCTGCAGCATGGAAGGCTTGCGGCCGACCTTGGCTTCGAACTTCTTGGACCAGGCGCGCGAGGCGTCGGATTGGTCCCAGTACCAGCCGTCGGTCAGGTACATGCCTTGCGTGGCTTGCAGGCCCAGCGCGTGGACGTCGTTGATGAAGACCAGCAGGCCGGCCATCTTCATGGTCTTGGTCACGCCGAATTCATTGGCGGCCTTGATCGAGTTGATGGTGTCGCCGCCCGCGTTGGCCAGACCCAGGATCTGCGCCTTGGAGGCTTGCGCCTGCAGCAGGAAGGACGAGAAGTCCGAGGCGCCCAGCGGCGCCCGCACCTGGCCCTTGACCTCGCCGCCCGCGGCCTTGACCACGGCCATGGTGTCGCGCTCCAGCGCGTGGCCGAAGGCATAGTCGGCGGTCAGGAAGAACCAGCTTTTGCCGCCGTCTTTCACCACGGCGGAACCGGTGCCGCGCGCCAGGGCGACGGTGTCGTAGGCGTAGTGCACGGTATAGGGCGAACACTGGGCGTTGGTCAGGTCCGACGCGCCCGCGCCGATCGCCATGAAGGGCTTCTTCTTCGCGGCGGCCACGCCGGCCATGGCCAGGCTGGTCGACGAGTTGGTGCCGGCGATGATGACGTCCACCTTCTGCTCGTCGAACCATTCGCGCACGCGCGCCGAGGCAACGTCGGCCTTGTTCTGGTGGTCCGCGGAGACGACTTCGATCTTCTTGCCGTTGATCGAACCGCCGGCGTCCTCGATCGCCATGCGCACGGCTTCCAGACCGGCCTTGCCGTCGATGTCCGAATACACGCCGGACATGTCAGTGATGAAGCCGATGCGGATGACATCGTCGGAGATACCTTGCGCGTGGGCGGGTGCCCCAGCAAATCCCAGGCCCGCCATGGCCAGTGCAGCAGTGATGGTGTGCAGCTTCATGGGATGACTCCTCTCTTCCCTACGGTGTAGTGTTGCCGGAATTCCGGCGGATGACACAGGTTCTAGACGCCCAGCAGTTCGTTGAGCGTGTCCTGTTTTTCTGAAAGTTCTGCGGCTTCGAAGTGCTCGACGATCTGGCCGTGCTCCATGACGTAGAAGCGGTCGGCCAAGGGCGCTGCGAAGCGGAAGTTCTGCTCCACCATGACGATGGTGTAGCCGCGCTGCTTCAGCGCCGTGATCATGCGAGCCAGCGCCTGCACGATGACAGGGGCGAGGCCTTCGGAGATTTCGTCGAGCAGCAGCAGGTTGGCGCCGGTGCGCAGGATGCGCGCCACGGCCAGCATTTGCTGTTCGCCGCCAGACAGGCGCGCGCCGGGAGAATTCCGGCGCTCCTGCAGATTGGGGAACATGTCGTAGATTTCGGCCAGCGACATGCCGCCGCCCAGCGAACCGACGACCGGAGGCAGCAGCAGGTTTTCTTCGCAGGACAGGCTGGCGAAGATGCCGCGTTCCTCGGGGCAATAGCCCACGCCCAGATGGGCGATCTTGTAGGTGGGCAGGTCGATGGCTTCGGTGCCATGGATGCGTACCGAACCCTTGCGCGATCCCGTCAGGCCCAGGATGGCCCGCAGGGTGGTGGTGCGCCCGGCGCCGTTGCGTCCGAGCAGCGTGACCACTTCGCCTTGTCCAACGCGCATATCCACGCCGTGCAGGATATGCGATTCCCCGTACCAGGCCTGCAGGCCCGAAATTTCCAGTGCCGGGGTGCTCATGCGTGCGCTCCTTGAAGTTCGCCCTCGGTGGTGCCCATGTAAGCCTGCATCACGGCCGGATGGCGGGAGACTTCGGCGTACGATCCTTCGGCCAGCACGCTGCCGCGCGCCAGCACAGTAATGGTGTTGGCGATGGAGGACACGACATTCATGTTGTGTTCCACCATCAGGATGGTGCGTCCGGCGCTGACGCGCTTGATCAGTTGCGTGACGCGGTCCACGTCCTCGTGGCCCATGCCCTGCGTGGGCTCGTCAAGCAGCATCAGTTCGGGTTCCATCGCCAGCGTGGTGGCGATTTCAAGCGCGCGCTTGCGGCCATAGGGCAGGTTGACGGTGGTTTCGTTGGCGAAGGCGCCCAGGTCCACTTGTTCCAGCAGGTCGCGCGCCGGTTGATTCAGCACGGCGAGCTGCTTGTCGCTTTTCCAGAAATGGAACGACAGGCCGGTCCTGCGCTGCAGCCCGATGCGCACGTTCTCCAGCACGGTCAGGTGCGGGAACACCGCCGAGATCTGGAATGAACGGATCACGCCGCGGCGCGCGATCTGCGCGGGGCGCTCGCCGGTAATGTCGATACCGTTGAACTTGATGCTTCCCGACGTGGGAGAAAGAAACTTGGTAAGCAGGTTGAAGCAAGTGGTCTTGCCCGCGCCGTTCGGCCCGATCAAGGCATGAATCTCGCCCCGCTTGATACGCAAATCGACCCCATTGACCGCGACGAATCCGCGGAATTCCTTGGTGAGGCCTTTTGTCTCCAGGATCGTGTCGTCCATGTTCGCTGCACCGGCGTTGTATTTATTTCGGTCTCCACCTGCCGTCGTTGCGCCAGGTCCCCGCAGGGTCCGGAAAACTGTTCAGGAAATCGCAGTTTTCTTCTGAGTTGCCGGCGAGTATGCGCACCTATTTATCAAAATTCCATGAGGGTTTGTCATAGGTTTTGCAGTGCGGAATGGGCAATTGTCGGCAGGCTGACAATGCTTGCGCCACAAGGGAATAGAGGCTTTCCATAATGGAAACGCAATGCAGCAAATACGCGTTGATCGTCATCAACGCGTCATGGATTTATTGGCGAGGGAAAACCCGGTTTGCGGCGCGCCGAATGCCGCGCCGGCGCATAAGCTTGTGCGCGATCAGGCGGGTGTCTTCTGCTTGAATTCGCAGAGATCGGAAATGCCGCATTGAGGGCATTTGGGTTTGCGCGCCACGCAGACGTAGCGGCCCAGCAGGATCAGCCAGTGGTGAGCGTCCTGCATGTATTCGCGCGGCACGAACTTTTCGAGTTTCTGTTCGACTTCCAGCACGTTCTTGCCGGGCGCGATGCCGGTGCGGTTCGATACGCGGAAGATGTGCGTGTCCACGGCCATCGTGGGTTGTCCGAACGCCGTGTTGAGCACCACGTTGGCGGTCTTGCGCCCCACGCCGGGCAGGGCTTCGAGCGCTTCGCGCGTCTGCGGCACTTCGCCGCCGTGCTGCTCGATCAGGATCTTGCAGGTGGCGATGGTGTTCTTCGCCTTGGTGCGGTACAGGCCGATGGTCTTGATGTAATCCGCCAGGCCTTCTTCGCCCAGGGCCAGCAGGGCTTGCGGCGTGCCGTAGGCGGGGAAGAACTTGCGCGTGGCGATGTTGACCGATTTGTCGGTCGCCTGCGCCGACAGCAGCACGGCGATCAGCAGCTGGAACGGCGTGTCGTACTCGAGCTCGGTGGTCGGATGCGGGTTGGCGGCCTGCAGGCGGGCGAAGATCTCTCGGCGTTTGGCGGCGTTCATGATTGCGTGGGGTTGCGGCGGGCCCGGGCGCGGGCCAGGGCGGATTCAATGGCGGAACGCTTGCGGTCCTCGTTGCGCGCCTCGTCGGCGGCGGGAGCACTGGGCGCGGCAGCCGCTTCGGGCGCCATCAGGCGCGCGTTGTCGGCGGCCAGGCGTTCGGTGCGCGCCAGATGGCTGCGGTGGCGCTGGCGGCTGATCGTGGCGTCTTGCGCGCTCCAGGCGCGGCCGGCCGGCACCATCTGGATGCAGTCGACCGGACAGGGCGCCACGCACAGGTCGCAGCCGGTGCACCAGTCGGCCAGCACGGTGTGCATGTGCTTGTTGGCGCCGACGATGGCATCCACGGGACAGGCCTGGATGCACAGCGTACAGCCGATGCAGTGCGCTTCGTCGATGCGCGCGACCAGCAGCGGGCCGGGTTCGCCGCGGGTGGCGTCCAACGGCAGGATGGGGGTATCAAGCAGGACCGCCAGCGCGGCGATACCGTCATCGCCTCCGGGCGGGCAGCGGTTGATCGGAGCGGAGCCGTCCGCGATGGCGTCGGCGTAGGGCCGGCAGCCGTCGTACCCGCACTTGGTGCATTGCGTCTGGGGCAGCAAGGCATCGATGCGGTCGGCTAATGAGCGACAGGACATGAATGTGTAGAAGAAATCGTGGGACGGGGGGAGGGCGTGCAAGACAGGAACCAGGGGCTCCAAATGCGAATCGCGCGCAACCGTTCAGACAGCAGTGATATTTCTAGCCACCGCTGTTTGAAGGGTTGCGCGCGTCGGAGGTCCGGATTCTAGGCCGGCTTGACTCGCGCTACACCCATCCTACGCAGATTGCCGGATGAATTCGGCAATTTTAGGACAGATCATTTCGCGCCAGCGGCGGCCCGAGAAAATGCCGTAGTGGCCGCAATTGGGCGCCGTGTAATGCGTCTTGCGCTCGGCCGGAATGTTCTTGCACAGCTTGATGGCGGCGCGAGTCTGGCCCTGGCCCGAGATGTCGTCCAGTTCGCCTTCGATGGTGAGCAGGGCGACCTTCTTGATGTCAGCCGGCCGCACCAGCTTGCCGTCCACTTCCCAGGTGCCGTTGGGCAGCTGGAATTCCTGGAACACCATGCGGATCGTGTCCAGGTAGAACTCGGCCGGCATGTCCAGCACGGCGTTGTATTCGTCGTAGAAGCGGCGGTGCGCTTCGGCGTCGCTGTCGTCGCCGCGCAGCAGGTCCAGGTAGAAGTCGTAATGCGACTTCATGTGGCGGTCGGGGTTCATTGCCATGAACCCCGCGTGCTGCAGGAAACCCGGGTAGACCTTGCGGCCAGCGCCCGGATAGCGGGGCGGCACCGGATGGATGACCTGGTTCTCGAACCAGCTGTAGGGCTTGGTCGTGGCCAGGCGGTTGACCTGCGTGGGCGACTGGCGCGGGTCGATGGGGCCGCCCATCATCACCATGCTGCGCGGCTGACAGGGATCGTTGGCGGAGGCCATCAGCGAGACGGCGGCCAGCACCGGCACCGTGGGCTGGCACACGGAAATCACGTGGACGTCCGGACCCAGGTGGCGGATGAAGTCCTGCACGTAGCGCACGTAGTCGTTCAGATGGAACGGACCGGCCGACAGCGGCACCATGCGGGCGTCGACCCAGTCGGTGACGTAGACGTCGTGGGCCGGCAGCAGGGCGCGCACGGTGTCGCGCAGCAGGGTGGCGTGGTGGCCGGACAGCGGCGCGACCAGCAGGACCTTGGGATCGTCGCGGCCCGTGTGGCGGACATCGCGCTGGAAATGCAGCAGGCGGCAGAACGGCTTGTCCATGGCCACGCCTTCGATGACGCGGACGGACTTGCCGTTGATTTCGGTGGTGGGCAGGTTCCAGGCAGGCTTCTGGTATTCCTTGCCGATGCGGGTCATCAGCTCATACCCGGCTGCCATCTGGCGCGAAATCGGGGTATAGGCGAGAGGGCTGTAGGGGCTGGAAAACAGCTGGGAACCGGCGTCCGTGAATGCAGCGAACGGAGTCAGGAAGGCGCGCTGCATTTCGTGCAATTGATACAGCATTTGAGAAAAGTCCTTCTGGGTCGTGCGTGTGTCCCGATTATTGCTCCGGGCACTAACGATATTTCTAAACAGCCTGAAGAAACGCCGACAAAAAAAGCAAATCTGTTGCTAAAAAGCGACCCGACTACCCATTGGGCACCAGTTTAGGGCGCTTTTTACACCCGGAAGCCATATCAAAGGGAGGATTTATGCACTAAGTCGGACGGAGAGAACTACCAGTAGTTTTCTACCGCCAGATTGCCGGGAATGCCGCGGCGTCCAGGCTTGAAGCCGCGTTCGCCCAGCAGCTTGCGGGCGTCGGCCAGCATGTCGGGGTTGCCGCAAAGCATGATCTTGGCCTGCTCGGGATCCAGCGGCTGGCCGGCCAACT
The DNA here is from genome assembly GCF_029839485.1 of Achromobacter sp. GD03932. Taxonomy (NCBI): domain Bacteria; kingdom Pseudomonadati; phylum Pseudomonadota; class Betaproteobacteria; order Burkholderiales; family Alcaligenaceae; genus Achromobacter; species Achromobacter sp. GD03932. Next base: position 108,440 of record NZ_JAOCAT010000009.1, on the reverse strand, counting down.
GCTCAAGGCGGCCGTCGGCGATCAGCGTGGTCAGGCGTTCCTGCGGCATGCCGGGCAGGGCTTCGCGGGTGGCGATGGGCAGGTAGACGAGTTTCTGCGGATCCGCCGCGAAAAACTCGGCCAGGGCCGGCTGGTTGCGCCAGGATTCGATTTCGGTGCGGTAGGCGAGCTCCGCGGCGGTGCGCACCCCGTGCACCAGGATGATGCGGCGGTAGGCCCGCCAAACTGCCGGGTCGCGCAGGATCGACAGATAGGCAGACAGGCCGGTGCCCGAAGCCAATAGCCAGAGATCGCCGCCGGGCGCGAAGCGCTCCAGGGTCAGAAACCCGTAGGGCGTCTTCTCCACATACAGGGAGTCGCCGGGCTGCAGCCGCGCCATGCGCGGACTGAACAGGCCTTCGGGGACCACGATGGAATAGAACTCCAGCCAGGGTTCGTGCGGCGCCGACACCATGGAATAGGCGCGCCACAACGTGGGTTCGCCTTCCGATGCGCCGGCTTCCGGCAGACCGACCCGGGCGAACTGGCCCGGCTGGAACGTATACGCGTCGTCGCGCGTCACGCGCACGGAGAACAGCTTGTCAGGCACCCAGGTATGGACGTGGGTAACGGTCTGGCGCGTGTATTTGGAGTCGTCGGTCATCGGTACATCGCGCGAAGCCGGCCGCCAGGGTGGGGCCGGCGTTCGCGGATTATTTTTCCAGGTATTGCAGCTTGTCCTGCTTGCCGTTCCATTCGTCGGCGTCGGGCAGGGGCTTCTTGGCGCGGCTGATGCTGGCGAACTCGGGCGAGAGTTCGGCATTCAGGGCGATGAAATTCAGCTGGTCCTGCGGCACGTCTTCTTCGGCGTAGATGGCATTGGCCGGGCATTCCGGGATGCAGACGGCGCAGTCGATGCATTCGTCGGGATCGATCACGAGGAAGTTCGGACCCTCACGAAAACAGTCCACCGGGCACACGTCTACGCAATCGGTGTACTTGCACTTAATACAGTTTTCGGTGACAACGTGGGTCATTCAGGAACTCCGGGAGCGGCGGCTTTTGTGTCTTGTTGGGCGGATTTTACCCAATGCCGCGCCGATGTGCCGGCAATACCCGTATTGACATAGTGGCCCTTCGCCCTGAACAGCGGGGGCTCTATGCTATGGTGTCGCGAAACGAAACGCGCCATCATGATAATCACTTCGCTGCTCGACACCGATCTGTATAAATTCAGCATGATGCAGGTGGTTCTGCATCATTTTCCCGCTGCCCAGGTCGAGTACCGTTACAAATGCCGCACGCCCGGGGTCGACCTGCGTCCCTACCTGGACGAAATCCGCGAGGAAGTGCATCAGCTATGCCAGCTGCGCTTCACCGAGGACGAACTTAAATATCTGGGCGGCTTGCGCTTTATCAAAAGCGACTTCGTCGATTTCCTCGAACTCTTCCATCTGCCGGAGCGCTGCATCCACATCGGCGTAGGCGAGGGGCCGGGCGAAATCAGCATCGAGGTCAAAGGCCCGTGGTTGCATACGATCCTGTTCGAGATCCCGGTGCTGGCCATCGTCAACGAGGTCTATTTCCGCAACACGCGCAAGAATCCCGACTGGGAAGAGGGCCGCAAGCGCCTGCATTCCAAGATGCACCTGGTGCTGGACGATCCGGCGCTGGCCGATTTCCGCGTGGCCGAATACGGCACGCGGCGCCGCTTTTCCAAGATCTGGCACGAAGAAATCGTGTCCACCATGAAATCGCAGATGGGCGTGCATTTCGCCGGCACCAGCAATGTGCTGCTGGCCAAGCAGCACGAGGTGCTACCCCTGGGAACCATGGGCCACGAATACCTGCAAGCCTGCCAGGCGCTGGGTCCGCGGCTGCGCGATTCGCAGGTGTACGCGCTGGAGGTGTGGGCCAAGGAATACCGTGGCGACCTGGGCATTGCGCTGTCGGACGTCTATGGCATGGATGCCTTCCTGCGCGATTTCGACATGTATTTCTGCAAGCTGTTCGACGGCGCGCGGCATGATTCAGGCGATCCCTTCGTCTGGGGCGAACGCCTGCTCGAGCACTACCGCAAGAACCGCGTGGATCCGCGCGCCAAGACGCTGGTGTTTTCGGATTCGTTGACCTTCCCGCGCGCCATCGAGCTGGCCCGCCAGTTTTCCGGCCGCTGCAAGGTGTCCTTCGGCATCGGCACCAACCTGACCAACGACCTGGGCCACGAGCCCTTGCAGATCGTCATGAAGATGGTCCGCTGCAATGGCCAGCCGGTGGCAAAGGTGTCCGACGCGCCGGAAAAGACCATGTGCGACGATCCGGCCTACCTGGCCTATCTGCGCCAGGTGTTCCAGCTGCCTCCCGCCTGACGGCGGCTCGGGGTAAATTGCGGGTTCTTCTGCATTGTTCCACCCAACCCACTCGAATCTAGGGGACTATTCATGAGCAGCATCAAGCGCTTCCACGTGGCCAAGCGCCTGTCCGACATGGCCGTGTACAACGGCGTCGCGTACCTGGCCGGCCAGGTGCCGGACGATTCCACGCTGGACATCACCGGCCAGACCGAACAGGTGCTCGCCACGATCGACCGCCTGCTGGCCGAAGCCGGCACCGACAAGACCAAGATCCTGATGGCCCAGATCTATGTGGCCAACATGAAGGAATTCGATGGCATGAACAAGGCCTGGGACGCCTGGGTCGCCGACGGCAATTCGCCTCCGCGCGCCACCGTCGAGGCCCGTTTGGCCAACCCGGATTTCAAGGTCGAAATCGTCGTGACGGCTGCCGTCTGAGATGTTTGCCGCGTTGGGCGCCCTGGGCGTCCGACGCGTGCGCGGGTGGCGGGCCATCGCGTCCGCCATCCGTCTCTTCTTCCCGCGTTGTGCCGGCTACTGCCCGAGCAACAGCGTCGCGGCCAGCAGGCCGCCCAATTCCTCGCATTTCGCAAGTTCCGCACTGGCCACGGTCTTGGGCGCCAGGATCTGCTGCGCCGTCTGCGCGCCCATATTGACGATGAGCGGCGGCGCCAGCGCGTTGAGCCGCCAGCCGGTGCAGATGCGTTCCACCTGCCGCGCCGCGCCCGAGCCGTCGCTGCCCGCGCTGATGGCGCAGGCGTAGGGCAGCCCTTGTATCCGGTCCAGCACGGCGTAGTAGTTGCGGTCGAAGAACTCCTTCATCTCGCCGCTCAGCGAGGCCAGGTTTTCGGGGGCGCAGAACAGGTAGGCCTGGCTGGCGAGCATTGCATCAGCCTGCGTATCGGCGGCCCGCCGCAGGACCACGTTCAGGTCTGCCGCCTGTTCCAGCTGCGCGGCGGCCGCGAGCGCGCCGCGCGCCGCGGCTTCGGCCATCTGCCGCGCGGCGCCGGTACGCGAATGCCACACGATCAGCAGCTGTTTCATGCGTAGCGTTCCAGGGGATCCTGCCGGTAGTAGGCCCGCAGCAGTCCATACCATTGCGGCAGTGCTTCGTGCATGGGATAGGGATCCACGAAGAAGTGTTCCGAGCTGACAGCGAAGAACTCGGCTTCGTCGGTGGCGGCATACGGGTCCATCGGCAGTTGGCCGTACCAGGCGTCGGCGGCCTCGCTTTCCGGATCCACGTCGTGCGGGATGGCGGCTTCGACCGCGTCCACGGCCGCGATGAAGCGGTCCAGGCTGTCGTCCAGGATGCGGCGCCATGCCTGGGGCTTGAGTTCGGGGTGCGCGGCCAGCGAGGGCATGCCGTCGGCATGGCCCGACCGCAGGTCCAGCTTGTGGGCGAACTCGTGGATGACCACGTTGAAGCCGCCCTCGGAGAACTGCGTGTCTTCCCAGGACAGCACCAGCGGCCCGCCTTCCCAGGCTTCGCCGGCGGCGTCCTCCAGGTATTCGTGCACCACGCCGTCATCGTCCTGGCGCGAGCGCGGAATGCGGAAGCTGGCCGGGTACACAATGATCTCGTCCCAGCCTTCGTACAGTTCGGGCGCCAGGTTGAGGATGGGCAGGCTGGCCTGGGCCGCGATGCTCAGGCGCATGAAGTCCGAGACCTCCAGTCCTTGCGCGCCATTGATGTGCTTGCTGGCCAGCAGCCAGGCCGAGCGCGCCTGCAGCTGGGCGGCTTCATCGGCGTTCAAAGCCGCCAGGAACGGGTGGGCGTCCAGCACCCGTTGCCACAGTTCCGGGGAGATGCGGGCCTGCATTTCGGCCACCGCGGAGGGGCGGGCGCCCCGGCCCTTGAGCCAGCGCAACATAAGCTTCGGTTCCTTCCATATGCCGGGGCTAGCGGCTGCTTTTGGTGTCTACAAACCCTAGTGTAGAGTGTCGGGATATCAAACTACCTCCGCCTGCCGTCCGTCATGTCCGCCCCGCCTGTTCCCGACGCGCCTACGCCTTTCGACGCTACCTGGCGCCAGGAGGTAGGCGCCGGCCTGGATGCCGACGGCATGGCGCTGATCGACCAGGCCGTGGCCTGGGCCGAACCGCGTTTCGAAGGGCAGCAGGCGCTGACCGGCGAACCCCTGGCCGGGCATGGCGCGGGCGTGGTCCGCATTCTGGCGGCTCTGCATACCGATGCCGCCACCCGCGCCGCGGCGCTGCTGGCTGCCTTGCCGACCGACCTGATGGCGCCCGCGCCGTCCCTGCGCAGCGATCCGGTCGCGGCGGCATTCGGCCCTGAAATCGCGCGGCTGGTGCAGGGCACGCGCGCGCTGCTGCGCCTGGGCGTGGTGGCGCGGCAGGCAAGCGACGCCGCCGCCGAAAGCGGCTCGCAAAAGGAGATGCAGCGCAAGATGCTGCTGGCCATGGCGGCCGACCTGCGCATCGTGCTGATGCGGCTGGCCTCGCGCCTGCGCACCTTGCGCTGGCACGCGGAAAGCAAGGCGCCGTGCTCCACCGATTTCGCCCGCGAAACCCTGGACCTGTATGCGCCGCTGGCGAACCGCCTGGGGATCTGGCAGATCAAGTGGGAAATGGAAGATCTGGCGTTCCGCTTCCTGGAGCCCGACAAGTACAAGCAGATCGCCCGCCTGCTGGAAGAGAAGCGGGTGGAGCGCGAAGCCTTCATCGCCGGCGCCATCGAGCGCCTGCAGACGGGACTGGCCAAGGCGGGCGTCGAGGCCGAGGTCAGCGGCCGGCCCAAGCACATCTACAGCATCTGGAACAAGATGCGCGTGAAGCGGCTGGATTTCTCGCAGATGTACGACCTGCGCGCGCTGCGCATCATCGTTGATGACGTGCGCGCCTGCTATACGGCGCTGGGCATGGTGCACGAAATGTGGACGCCGATCTCCGAGGAGTTCGACGACTATATTTCCCGGCCCAAACCCAACGGCTACCGCTCGCTGCACACAGTGGTGGCCGACGACGACGGCCGTCCCTTCGAAGTGCAGATCCGCACACGCGAGATGCACCAGTTCGCCGAATACGGCATGGCTGCGCATTGGCGCTACAAGGAAGCGGGCGCCAAGGGCGGCCAGGTGGCGGCCTCCAGCGAATACGACCGGCAACTGGCGTGGATGCGCCAGCTGCTGGCCTGGAACAGCGATGTCGAGGGTGGCGGCGAACCCGCCCAGCCCGCGCCCGCCAAGCCGGCATCGGGCAAGCAGCGCGGCGCGGCGACGGCGCCGGTCCATACCGATGAGCGCATCTACGTGCTGACGCCGCAGGCGCGCGTGATCGAACTGCCAGCCGGCGCCACGCCGGTGGATTTCGCCTATCACCTGCATACCGACCTGGGCCACCGCTGCCGCGGCGCCCGCGTCGACGGGCAGATGGTGCCGCTGCAGACGCATCTGTCCACCGGCCAGACCGTGGAGATCATCTCCGCCAAGTCCGGCGGGCCCTCGCGCGACTGGCTCAACCCGCAGCTCGGCTTTTTGGCCAGTCCGCGGGCCCGCGCCAAGGTGCGCATGTGGTTCAACGCGATCGAACTGCAGCAGCGCATCACCCAGGGCCAGGCCCTGGTCGAAAAGGAATTGCAGCGCCTGGGCAAGACCGCCGTCAACCTGGAGCAGTTGGCGCAGAACCTGGGGTTCGCCCGCGCCGACGACCTGTACGTGGCGGCGGCCAAGGAAGAATTCAGCCTGCGGCAGATCGATACCCTGTTCCAGCAGCCCGGACCGGCCGTCGAGCCGCAACCGGCCGCTTTGCGCCACGCCAGCGCCGGCAGCGCCGAGAAAAGCGGCAAGAGCGGCGTGCTGGTGGTGGGGGTGGGGTCGCTCCTGACGCAGCTTGCGCGCTGCTGCCGTCCGGCGCCGCCGGACCCCATCGCGGGCTTTGTCACGCGCGGACGCGGCGTGTCGATCCACCGCAGCGATTGCCACAGCTATCTGGCGCTGGCCGCCCGCGAGCCGGAGCGCGTTATCGAGGTGGCCTGGGGCGAGACCGGCGACACGTTCTACCCCGTGGACATCAGCGTGCGCGCGCACGACCGTTCCGGCCTGTTGCGGGACCTGTCCGAAGTCTTTGCGCGGCTGCGCCTGAACGTGGTGGGCGTGAACACGCAAAGCAAGCAGTCGCTGGCTCATATGGTGTTCACGGTGGAAGTGCGCGGGGGGGAATCACTGTCCCGCGCGCTGGACGCCCTGGCCGAAGTGCCGGGCGTGTCGTCGGCGACACGCCGCTAGGCGGGAAACCCGGGCCGGGCGGCCCGGGTGGGAGCGGAACTCAGTTGTCCAGCTCTTCGTGCGCGCGGTCGCGCATGTAGAAGGCGGCGATCAGGCCCAGCGCCACGCCGAACATCACGTAGTAGGCGGGAGCCATCGGCGAACCGGTGGTCTTGATCAGCCAGGTCACGATGAACTGTGCGAAGCCGCCGAAGATCATCACCGCCACGTTATAGGCCAGCGACAGGCCCACCGAGCGCACGCGCGCGGGGAACAGTTCCGCCATCACCGTGCTGAACACGCCGAAGAACGCCGATACGAACAGGCAGACCACGACCTGCACGGCCAGCAGGCGGCCGATGGAGGGCGCATCCGACAGCCAGTAGTACAGCGGATACAGCACGATCAGGTAGCCGATGAGCGAGCCGATCACCAGGGGGCGGCGGCCGATGCGGTCGGACCAGGCGCCCATGAAGGGCGTCAGCAGCACCATCAGCGCCGCGCCCGCCATCTGCACCAGGAAGGTCTGGTTCAGCGGCAGCTTCAGGATCTGCGTGGAGTAGGTCACCAGATACGTGAAGGTGATGTAGATGGACACGGTCGCGGTCACGACCAGGCCCACGCCGATCAGCGCTTCGCGGGTATGCGTCTTCAGCATCTGGCCCAGGCTCAGGCGCTGCACGTCGCCGCGGGCGGCGGCCTGGCGCTCTTCTTCCTTGATCTGCTTGAAAGCGTCGGTTTCATCGACGTTGCGGCGGATGTAGATGGCGATGGGGACAATGACCAGGCCGAAGGCGAACGGCAGGCGCCATGCCCAGTCGGCGATCTGTTGCGGGGTGAAGAACTCGGTGATGAGCGTGCCGCAGGCCGCGCCGATCAGCAGCGCCAGCATCTGGCCGGCCATCTGCCAGGAACCATAGAAGCCACGCTTGCCGTTGGGCGCCATCTCGATCAGCAGCGCGGTCGAGGTGCCGAATTCGCCGCCGGCGGAGAAACCCTGCAGGAGGCGCGCGATCAGGATGAAGATCGGGGCCAGGATGCCGGCCGCGTGGTAGGTCGGGGCCACGGTGATCAGCGCGATCGACACGGCCATCAGCGAGGTCACCATGACCATGGCGGCCTTGCGGCCTTTCTTGTCGCCGTACAGGCCGAGGATGATGCCGCCCACGGGGCGCATGAAGAAGCCGACGCCGAAAATGGCGGTGGTCATCAGGATGGCGTTCAGCTCGCTGCCGGGAACGCTGGGATCGGTGGGGAAGAACAGCTTCGAGATGATCGGCGTCATGAACGCGAACACCAGGAAGTCATACCATTCGAGGGCATTGCCTATTACTGCCGCCACGATGTTGCGTGTGGGAACTGCTTTGTGCTGCACGGTTTCTCCTTGGGGTTTTCCTATCCGGGCGACATTCTAGGCGCTTCGCGCGCCGGACCACGCCGAGACGCGGAGGCGCGCTGGCCTTACACTCCTGTTTTTCCCCAAGAGAGTAGTGACATGAACGCGCGCACCTGGCTGGAAACGCTGGTTGGCTTTGACACCACCAGCCGCAATTCCAATCTTGCCCTGATCGAAACCGTACGGGATTGGCTTAAGGGCCAGGGCGTCGACGCATGGCTGGCGCATAATCCGGAGCGCACCAAGGCCAACCTGTTCGCGACCTTGCCCGCCCAGGACGGCGGCATGCAGGGCGGCATCGTGCTGTCCGGCCACACCGACGTGGTGCCGGTCGACGGCCAGGAATGGAGCACGGATCCGTTCAAGCTCGTTGAAAAAGACGGCCTGCTCTACGGCCGCGGCAGCTGCGACATGAAGGGTTTCATCGCCAGTTCGCTGGCGATGGTGCCGGAATTCCTGGCCATGCCGCGCAAGAAGCCGATGCACCTGGCGTTCTCGTATGACGAGGAAGTCGGCTGCGCCGGCGCGCCCTACATGCTGGCCGACCTGCACGAACGCGGCATCCGCCCCGAAGGCTGCGTGGTGGGCGAGCCCACCGGCATGCAGGTGGTGGTGGCGCACAAGGGCATCAACCTGTTCCGCTGCAAGGTGCACGGCAAGGCGGCGCACTCGTCGCTGACTCCGCGCGGCTGCAACGCCATCGAATATGCCGCCCGCCTGATCTGCCGCATTCGCGACCTGGCCGACAGCTTCAAGGCCAACGGTCCCTACGATCAGTTCTACGACGTGCCGTTCTCCACGATGACCACCAACCAGATCCGGGGCGGCATCGCGGTCAATACCATCCCCGAACTGTGCGAATTCACCTACGAATTCCGCAACCTGCCCGGCATGCAACCCGACGAGATCCAGGCAGAAGTTGAAAAATACGTGCGCGAAGAGCTCCTGCCGCGCATGAAGGCCGAGTTCGACGGCGCCAGCATCGAAATCGAAACCGGCGCCGCTGCTCCCGCCCTGGAAGCGTCCGAGGAAGCCGCCATCACCCAGCTGGTGCGCGCCCTGACCGAAGACCGCGCCACCCGCAAGGTCGCCTACGGCACCGAGGCCGGCCTGTTCCAGGGCATCGGCATCCCCACCGTGGTCTGCGGCCCCGGCCATATCGAACAGGCCCACAAGCCCAACGAGTACGTCGCGCTGGACCAGCTGGCCGCCTGCGACACCTTCCTGCGCCGCCTGGGGCAGTCGCTCTGAGCGCAGGCTGACGGTTCCCGGGGCGGCTGGGGCGGTGCCCCCGGCCGCTGCCGGCGTCAGGTAAAATGACGGGTTGCAAACCGGATTTGCGGCCGGCAGTGGCCTGCCGCGATACCCGGGGGAGATGCTTGGTGAAACCTTACGACTTTCCGGATGCCCAGGGCCATTTCGGCCCTTATGGCGGTGTTTTCGTGGCGGAAACGCTGATGCACGCGCTCGACGAGCTGCGCGCGGCCTATGACCATTACCGTGTCGACCCCGCCTTCCAGGAAGAGTTCAACTATGAACTCAAGCATTTCGTCGGCCGGCCCAGCCCGGTCTACCACGCACGCCGCTGGTCGGAAATGGTGGGCGGCGCCCAGATCTGGTTCAAGCGCGAAGACCTGAACCACACCGGCGCCCACAAGGTCAACAATTGCATCGGCCAGGCATTGCTGGCCAAGCGCATGGGCAAGCCCCGCGTCATCGCTGAAACCGGCGCCGGCCAGCACGGCGTGGCCACCGCCACGGTGGCGGCCCGCTATGGCATGGAATGCGTGGTCTACATGGGCAGCGAGGACGTCCGTCGCCAAGCGTCGAATGTCTACCGCATGAAGCTGTTGGGCGCGACGGTGGTGCCGGTCACGTCCGGTTCGCGCACCCTGAAGGACGCGTTGAACGAAGCCATGCGCGACTGGGTCACCAACATCGAGAACACTTTCTACATCATCGGCACGGTGGCGGGTCCCGACCCCTATCCCCGCATGGTGCGCGATTTCCAGACCGTCATCGGCAACGAATGCCTGACGCAGATGCCCGAAGCCACCGGCCGCCAGCCCGACTACGTCGTGGCGGCGGTGGGCGGCGGCTCCAACGCCATGGGCATCTTCCATCCCTACATCCCGTACGAAAACGTGCGCCTGATCGGCGTCGAGGCGGCGGGCGAGGGCATGGACAGCGGCCGCCACGCCGCCTCCCTGGCCGCGGGCCAGGTGGGCGTGCTGCACGGCAACCGCACCTACGTCATGCAGGACGCCGATGGCCAGGTCCAGGAAACCCATTCTGTCTCCGCCGGCCTGGACTACCCGGGCGTCGGTCCGGAACATGCCTGGCTGAAGGACTCCGGCCGCGCCGAGTACGTCGGCATCACCGACGCGGAAGCCCTCAAGGCTTTCCACGACTGCTGCCGCATCGAAGGCATCATGCCCGCGCTGGAGTCGTCGCACGCCATCGCGCAAGCCGTGAAGATGGCCGCCACGCTGCCGCGCGACGCCGTCATCCTGGTCAATTTGTCGGGCCGTGGCGACAAAGACATGCATACCGTGGCCGAACAGGCCGGCATCGAGCTCTGAGGCCCTGTCCATGACCACTCGCACCGACCGCATCGCCGCCGCTTTTGCGCGTACCGCCGAATCCGGGCGCGCCGCGGCGCTGATTCCCTATATTGCCGCGGGCGACCCTTCGCCCGCCGCGACCGTACCCCTGATGCACGCGCTGGTCGAGGCCGGCGCCGACGTCATCGAGCTGGGTGTGCCGTTCTCGGATCCCATGGCCGACGGCCCGGTGATCCAGCGTGCCGCCGACCGCGCCATCGCGCAGGGCGTGGGCCTGGCCCGCGTGCTGGAGCTGGTGGCTGAATTCCGCCAGCGCGACGCATCCACGCCCGTGGTGCTCATGGGTTATGCCAACCCCATCGAACGCATGGGCCAGGCCGATTTCGCGCGCCGCGCCGAGCAGGCGGGCGTGGACGGCGTGCTGGTGGTGGACTATCCGCCCGAAGAGGTCGTCGAGTTCGCCGCCACGCTGGGTGAGCACGGCATTGCGCCGATCTTCCTGTTGGCGCCTACGTCAACGGAAGCGCGCATCAAGGCCGTCGCGGAAGTGGCGCGGGGCTACGTGTACTACGTGTCGCTCAAGGGCGTCACGGGTTCGGGTTCGCTCAACACCGACGACGTTGCCGAGCGCCTGGCTGTGATCCGCCGCCACGTGCGCGACATTCCGGTAGGCGTGGGCTTCGGCATCCGCGACGCCGAAAGCGCCCAGCGCGTGGCGCGCGCGGCCGACGCCGTCGTGATCGGCAGCAAGCTGATTGAAACCATGGAGCAGGCGGCGGCGAATGCCCCGGCGGCCCAGAAAACAGACGCCGCAGTCACCGCCGCCAGCGGCTGGCTGCGCACCATCCGGCAAGCGCTGGATCAAGTAAAACGAGCAAGCGCGTCGGCCTGAGCGGCGGGCGTGACCTCATACGGGATGAATAATCAATGAGCTGGATCGAAAAACTCCTGCCTCCTCGCATCAATAAAACCAGCGAAAGCGGCCCCCGCCGCGTTCCCGAAGGCCTATGGGTGAAATGCCCGTCGTGCGAATCGGTGCTGTACAGCGAAGACCTGGCGGCCAATCTGCACGTCTGCCCCAAGTGCGACCACCACATGCGCATCGGGGCCCGTGCCCGCATCGATTCGCTGCTGGATGTCGAGGGCCGCGTCGAGATCGGCCAGACCACGCGTTCGGTCGATACGCTGAAGTTCAAGGACACGCGCAAGTACCCCGAGCGCCTGCAGGAAGCGGTCAAGCAAACCGGCGAAACCGACGCGCTGGTGGTCATGAGCGGTTCGATCCGCGGCGTATCCGCTACGCTGGCCTGCTTTGAATTCGAATTCATGGGCGGCTCCATGGGCTCGGTGGTGGGCGAGCGCTTCGCGCGCGGCGCCCAGGCCGCGCTGGACAACAAGACGCCCTTCATCTGCGTGGCTGCCTCGGGCGGCGCGCGCATGCAGGAAAGCCTGCTGTCGCTGATGCAGATGGCCAAGACCAACGCCATGCTGACTCGCCTGTCGGCGGCCGGCCTGCCGTTCATCAGCGTGTTGACCGACCCCACCATGGGCGGCGTGTCGGCCAGCTTCGCCTTCATGGGCGACGTGGTCATTGCCGAGCCCAAGGCGCTGATCGGCTTTGCCGGCCCGCGCGTGATCGAACAGACCGTGCGCGAAAAGCTGCCAGAAGGCTTCCAGCGCGCCGAGTTCCTGCTGCAGAAGGGCGCCATCGACATGGTCGTCGACCGCCGCCAACTGCGCGAGGAAATCGCCCGCCTGCTGGCCTTGCTGACCAATCAACCGGCGGACGTGGTTACGGCTTGAGTTTGCGCCGGCCCGTGCCCTCGGGGCGGGCCGGGCCAACTGCGCCAAGATGCCGCCGGTAGCCCAGGGCTGCCGGCGGCATTGTCATATGCGGCCCCGCGGCGGCCCATGGCGAATGATTTGCGGAACAGTGTTTTCCATCCACGATGTTGCCTGCGTGCGACAAAGCGTGAGCCTTCCGCCCCGGATTTTGCTATGTTGCGTACTAGGTTTGAAATCTACGGAGTTTTTCGATGCAGTTGATCAAGAAGAAGATGCTTACCGGCCTTGTGGGGCTTGCCCTGGCTGCAACCGCGTCGCTGGCAAGCGCCCAATCGTCCGAGGGCACCCAGGGCGGTGTCAGCATGCATTACGGCATTGGCGACCACTACCAGCGCCTGACGATCAACTACGAAACGGCTTCCGTCTGGACCTACCAGTTCGGCGGCAATTGGGGCCGCCTGGACCTGACGCCCGAACTGGGCGCGTCCTACTGGAAGGCGAACGGCTCGCGCTCCCCGGGCCATGTCTGGCAGCTCAATGCCATCCCGATGTTCCGCTGGTGGACTGGCGAACGCTTCTACATTGAAGCGGGTATCGGCGCCACGCTCTTCTCCAGCACGCGTTTCGCCGACGAGAACATCAGCACCGCTTTCCAGTTTGGCGACCACATCGGCATGGGCTTTCTCGTGACGCCGAACAACCGCATCGGCCTGCGCTATTCGCATTTCTCGAACGCCAGCATCAAGCGCCCGAACCCGGGCCTGGACGTGCTGCAGCTGACCTACACCTACCAGTTCTGATTGCGCCGCGCCTGCGGCGAACGGGGCGCGGCCATAGGGCGCGCCACACAGACAGATCCACCCCTCGGGGTGGATTTTTTTTTGGCGCGTCGCGCGCCATGCTTTCCGGCTCGATCTGAAACCATAAAAATATTATGTGCTGATGCTGCGTATACATACTTGTTGGTAGGGAGTGCAATCGCCAGAATGCTCTGGCACCGCACAACACACAACGAGCCGCCGCGCGGCTCCGATCCCGGCACGCATCGCTGCGGCCGGGGAGGGGCGCGACGATGGCATACGGAGACCAACGCATGAACACCCCCTGTACGCCCGCGCGTCCGCTGACGCGCATGACTGTTGCCATAGGCCTGGCCCTCGCATTTTCCTGCGGCTCGTCCGCCGTCATGGCCGAGGAGTTTCCGAATAAGCCGCTGCGCATGGTCGTGGGCTTTGCGCCGGGAGGCGGGGCGGACATCGTGGCGCGCCTGGTTGGCGCCAAGATGGCCGAAAGCCTGGGGCAGCAGGTGGTGGTCGAAAACCGGGCGGGCGCCACGGGCACTATCGCCGCCGACAACGTCGCGCGTTCGCCTGCCGACGGCTATTCGCTGTTCCTGGGTTCGCAGTCCACCATGGTGGTGGCGCCTTCGCTGTTTCCGTCCCTGCCGTTCAAGCCCGAGAAGGACTTTGCGCCGGTTTCGCAGATCGTGACCATGCCGCTGATCCTGGTGGTCAATCCGGCCCTGGTGGACGCCAAGACCGTGCAGCAACTGACCGAACAGATCCGCAAGGCCGGCGATGGCGCAATGAGCTATGCCTCGTCGGGCCAGGGCGGTCCGCAGCACATTGCCGGCGAGCTGTTTGCGCACATGGTGGGTACCAAGGTGACGCACGTGCCGTACAAGGGCGAATCGGCGGCCATGGCCGACGTGCTGGGTGGCCATGTGCCGTACATGTTCGCCAATCTGCCGGTGGCGTTGCCGCACATCAATTCGGGCAAGGTCCGGCCGCTGGCCATCACCAGCCTGAAGCGCGACCCCAAGGCGCCGCAGATCCCGACCCTGGCCGAGTCCGGCTTCAAGGACTTCGAAGTGTCGACCTGGTATGGCGTGTTTGCGCCGGCCAATACGCCCAAGCCCGTGGTGGCCAAGCTCTCCGATTCCATTCGCGCCGCCGTGCAGCAGAGCGATATGCAGGCCAAGCTCAGCGAGCAGGGTTTCACGGTGGTGGGCAGCGATTCCGACGCCTTCACGCGTTTCGTGGGTACGGAGCTGCCGCGCTGGTCGGTGCTGATCCGCGACATAGGCATCAAACCCGAATAAGCGGCCAGCCCGAGCGGGCGGCCTTTCTCTACGAGATCCAGACATGATCGATTTCACTGAAAAACGCGCGGCCGGACCCGTGATCCGGCTGCATTCCGCGGACAACGTCGTGGTGGCGCGCGTGCCAATCGGCATAGGCATGGCCGTGCCCTCCGAAGGCATCGTCAGCCGCAGCCAGATCTCGGCCGGGCATAAGATCGCGGCCCGCGACCTGCGCGCCGGCGAGCCCATCCTCAAGTACAACGTCTGTATCGGCTTTGCGGCGGGCGATATTCCGGCGGGCACCTACGTCCATTCGCACAACATGGACTTCCAGGAGTTCGACCGCGACTACGCGCATGCGCGCGATTACGTGGCCACGCCGGTCCTGCCCGAGTCCGAGCAGGCGCGCTTTCTCGGCATCGTGCGCGCCAATGGACAGGTCGCCACGCGCAACTACATCGGCGTCATGGCGACGGTCAATTGTTCGGCGACGGTGGTGCACCGCATCGCCGAGGCCTTCACGCCGCAGCTGATGGCCGCCTATCCCAATGTGGACGGCGTGGTGGCGCTGAGCCATGGCATGGGCTGCGGCATGGAGATGTCCGGCGAACCCATGGACCTGTTGCGCCGGACGATGGGCGGCTACGCCTGCCACGCCAACTTTGCCGCCGTGCTGATCGTCGGGCTGGGCTGCGAGCGCAACCAGCTGGATGCCTTGCTCAAGGACCAGGGCCTGGAGGCGGGCGCGCGGCTGAAGACTTTCATCATGCAGGAGACCGGCGGCACGCGCAAAACCATCGAAGCGGGCGTCGCCGCCGTGCAGGCGCTGCTGCCCGAGGCCAATGACGTCGAGCGCGCGCCGGTGCCGGCGCGGCACCTGACGGTGGGCCTGCAATGCGGCGGCTCGGACGGCTTTTCGTCCATTACCGCCAATCCGGCATTGGGGGCGGCCATGGACATCCTGGTGCGCCACGGCGGCACCGCCATCCTGTCCGAAACGCCCGAGATCTACGGCGTGGAACACACCTTGACCTCGCGCGCCCGCAACCGCGAGGTCGGCGAAAAGCTGGTGCAGCGCATCCGCTGGTGGAAGGAAGAGTATTCGCCGGGGCGCGATGTGCAGATCAATGGCAAGGTCAGCCCTGGCAACCAGATGGGCGGATTGGCCAACATTTTCGAGAAGTCGCTGGGCTCCTCGATGAAGGGCGGCACCACGGCGTTGATGGAGGTCTACCGCTACGCGGAGCCGGTGCGCCAGCCCGGCATGGTGTTCATGGATACGCCGGGCTTCGACCCGGTGTCCGCAACCGGACAGATCGCCGGCGGGGCCAACATGATCTGTTTCACCACCGGGCGCGGCTCGATGTTCGGCGCCAAGCCCGTGCCTTCGATCAAGCTGGCGACCAACACGCCGATGTACGAAAGGCTGACGGAGGACATGGACGTCAATTGCGGCGACATCCTGGACGGCACCGCGACCCTGCAGGAAGTGGCGCAGCGCATCTTCGAGGAAATCCTGCTGGTGGCTTCCGGCACGCGCAGCAAGAGCGAACTCCTGGGACTGGGTGATCACGAGTTCGTGCCCTGGAACATCGGCGTGGTGAGCTGAGCGGCACTGCCAAAGAAAGCGCCCCGGCGCACGGCTTCAGGTCGCCGTGCGCCGGGGCTGTTCCGTCGTTCGATGCCGCAGGCGCGGCGCTAGTTGTCTGCCAGGGTCTGCGCGCCCGGCATGTCAAAGCCATTGTCGTCCAGCGCGGCCTGCAGGGCAGAGCGCTGCTCTGCGTTCAGTTCCACCAGGGGCGGGCGCACGGTCGCCCAGGCCGGATCGCCGGATTTCCAGGCAATAGCGGCTTTCATCGCGGGGATCATGGGGAATTTACCGAACACGTTGCGGGTCGCGTTCAGTCCGGCCTGGCGGGCGTCGGCGTCGGCTTCCTGCCAGCGCTGTTGCAGGGCGACGATGGGGCCAGGATTGACGTTGCCGGTGGCGGTGATGCAGCCCACGCCGCCGGCGCGCAGGGTTTGCAGCAGGAAGGCTTCGCTGCCCGCATAGACTTTGAAGCCGCGCGGCGCGAAGCGTTCGATCATGGCGGCCGTGTTGTTCCAGTCCCCGCCGCTGTCCTTCACGCCGGCGACCTGGCCAGGATAGCGGTCCAGCAGCCGATTGATCAGGTCCAGGCTCAGCGGCACCTGGCTCACGGGAGGGATGTGATACAGGTACATGCGCAACCGGTCATCGCCCACGCCTTCGATCAGTTCGGCGTAGTAGCGGAACAGGCCTTCGTCGCTTACGCCCTTGTAATAGAAGGGGGGCAGGACCAGCACGCCCATGCTGCCGCTGCGCACGGCGTGGCGGGTCAGTTCGATCGCATCGGGCAGCGCGCAGGCGCCAGTGCCGGGCATCAGCGCGGACGGTTCCACGCCCGCTTCCAGCAGCGCGTCCAGCAGACTGCGCTTTTCCGACAGGGCCAGCGAGTTGGCTTCCGAGTTGGTGCCGAATATGGCCAGCCCGACGGATTGTTCGCGCAGCCAGCGGCAGTGCTTCACATAGCGGCCCAGGGCCGGGCGATAGGCTGCGTCGAACGGCGTCAGGACCGGAGAAAAAACGCCGGGAATGCTGGCTTGGGTGCTCATTGTCTCTACTCGATTTCTGATGAATGAAAAGGACGCGCCGGGCGGCGCGGCGGCAACGTCTGATTCTGGCACCGAAGCGGCCGCTGAACATCTGCTGTTTAATTGCTTCAATCCATAAAATTGTTGTGGTTTGCCCTGGCGCAAATCGTGCATGCAGAAAAAAGGGGGGACGCTTTGGATACGCGATATGTGCAGAGCTTTGTGTCGGTGGTCGAATGCGGATCGCTGGCGGAGGCCGCGCGCCGGCTGGACCTGACTCCCGCCGCGATCGCGGCGCGGGTGCGCACCCTGGAAGAGGAGCTGGGCGCCACCCTCATCAAGCGCGTCGGCCGTAGCGTCAAGGCGACCGAGGCGGGCCTGAAGGTGCTGGAGCGGGCCCGCAGCGTATTGCGCGAAGTGCGGGACCTGCGCGCCAGCGCCAGCGACGACGCGCCGCTGGGCGAATTGCGGCTGGGCGTGTCGGTGTCGGCGCTGACGGGCATCATGCCCACCGTGCTGGCGCGCCTGTACCGGCGCCTGCCCAAACTGGCGGTGTTCGTGGAGCCGGGCACCTCCAATCACCTGTACCACCGCGTGATCAACGGCGACCTGGACGCGGCCTTCATCGTCAAACCGCAATTCAACCTGTCCAAGGGCTACGCCTGGAAATTGGTGGCGGAAGAGCCGCTGGTGGTGCTGGCGCCGCCCGATACTGTGAGCAATGACGCCCACGAACTCATGAGCACGCAGCCTTTCATACGCTATGACCGCAATGTCTGGGGCGGCCGGCTGGCGGACCAGTACCTGCGCCAGCACGGCATCGTGCCGCGCGAGCGTCTGGAGGTCGATGGCCTGATGGGCATCGCCTGCATGGTGTCGGAAGGGCTGGGCGTGTCGCTGGTGCCCGATTGGGCGCCCGATTGGGTGGACAGCCGGCGCGTCAAGCGCGTGCCGCTGCCGGGGCGCGCGCCGCTGCGCTGCATGGGGATCATCTGGGCCCGGCATATGCCGCATTCGGCGCTGGCGGAAGCATTCGTTGAAGAGGCCGGTCTGGCCTTGAACCTGCCCGCGGAGCCGATAGAGGACGAGTGAACGTCCAGGACGTGCGCGCTGCGGATCGCGTCGGGCGCCGCCGCGCTGCCAAGCCACCATGAAAAACACCCCGGACGCTGGATCGGTATCCAGCGTCCGGGGTGCGGCGTGCTGCCAGTCGCAAGCCCTTGCGGGCCTGCGGCTTAGTGGCGCGTTTCGACCTGAACCAGCGGTTCGTTGGAAACGGGCGCGACCGGCTTGCGCTCGCGGCCCAGGCGGACCGGCGTGTGTGCAGCGGCGATACGCAGCTGGGTCTGGGCGTGGCGGTCCGGATCGGTCTCCACCCACTGCAGGCCGGCGGCGTTCACCACGTCGTGCAGGGCCTGGGCCTTGGCCGACGGGGCGGCAGCCGGCAGCACGATGGGCTGGCTGGCTGCGGGCGCCGGGGCAGCCGCTTCCTGTGCCACGGGCGCGGCAGGAGCAACCGGGGCGGCCGGCGCGGCGGCGGGAGCAACCACGGGCTCGACGGCGGCGGCTTCCACCGGCGTCGTCTCGGTCGCTGCGGGGGCGGAAGCCTCGCTCGCGGCCTGCACGGACACAGGCTGGGTCACCTCGGCGGCAGCCGTCTGCACGGGCTGGGCCACGGGTTCGACGGCTTGCTCGGCTTGGACCTGCACGGGCGTTGCCGGCTGGGCTTCAACCGGAGCAGCGGCAACCGGGGCAGCCGCAACCTGGGCGGGCTCGGCCGCCGCGGTTTCGGGCTGCTGGGCTTGCACCGGAGCGGCTTGGACCTGTACGGCAGGTTCCACGGCTTGCGCAGCGGTCACGGCGGGTTGAGCGGCAGCTTCTTCCGGCTGATCGATGCTGTCGTCGTCGGCGCCATCTTCCTGCTGATCGTCGCTGCCGGCCAAACCTGCTTCTTCCTGGCTGCGGCGGCCGCGGCGGCTGCGGCGGCGGCGGCGCTTGCGCTCGGGATCGGCAGCGCCTTCGGCGCCTTCCACGGCGGGTACGCCATCGGCGGTCTGTTCGGCCACGGCTTCGGCTTCGACAGCCTCGGCGGTCACCGCGGCGGCTTCAGGAGCCGGTTTGGTCTCGGGCAGGGCAGTGGCGACCGTTTGAGCCAGGGCGGCGACCATGCTTTCCTGTTCGCTCATCGGGGCGTCGGACTGGCCTTCCTCGCGGCGGTTGCGGCCACGGCCGCGGCGGCGGTTGCGGCCGGCGCCGCTGTCCTCGCCGCCGGCTTCCACGGCTTGCTCGGGACGGTTGGACGCCAGGGCCGCTTGCGTGGCCTGGGTGTCGCGTTCGCCGCGGGCGTCGTTGCGGTTATTGCGGTCGCCGCGTTCCTGGCGGTCGCCCTCGGCGCGGCGGTTGCCGCGCACGTGGTGGCGGCCGCCTTCGCTGGCCTCGGCACCTTCGCCGCGCGATTCGCCGCGGCGGTTGCGGTTGCGGTCCGAACCATGGCGTTCGCCACGGCGTTCCTGGCCGTCATGGCCGCTGCGGCCCTTGCCGCGGCCGGAGCTGGCGCGCTTGGCGCTGTCTTCCTGGGCGGCGGGAGCGGGCTTGGCCGCTTCGGAGCTGCCGCCCAGCCAGCCGAACAGGCGCTTGAACAGGCCGCCCAGGCCGCCGGTTGCCGCCGGCGCGGGAGCCGGCGCGGGGGCGGGCGTCGAAACCGGAGCGGGCTGCGAGGGCGTGATGCCCTTGACCAGCGCTTCCGGACGCGACTTGATTTCGTGCTCGCGCGGCTGCCAGGGAGCGTCCGTGGCCGGGGCTTCAACCAGTTCGAAGCTGGTCTTCAGTTCTTCCAGGCGCGGATCGTCGTGGCGCAGGCGCTCGATGTGGTGGTGCGGCGTTTCCAGATGCTTGTTGGGGATCAGCATCAGGTTGACCTTGAGGCGGGCTTCCATCTTGGTGATGTCAGCGCGCTTTTCGTTCAGCAGATAGGTCGCAACGTCGACCGGCACTTGGGCGTGCACGGCGGCGGTGTTTTCCTTCATGGCCTCTTCCTGCAGCAGGCGCAGCACGTGCAGGGCGCTGGACTCGGCGTCGCGGATCACGCCGGTGCCGTTGCAGCGCGGGCAGGTGATGTGCGAGCCTTCGTTCAGGGCGGGGCGCAGGCGCTGGCGCGACAGTTCCATCAGGCCGAAGCGCGAAATCTTGCCCATCTGGACGCGGGCGCGGTCGAAGTGGAGGGCGTCACGCAGGCGCTGTTCGACGGCGCGCTGGTTCTTGCTGTCCTCCATGTCGATGAAGTCGATGACGATCAGGCCGCCCAGGTCGCGCAGGCGCAACTGACGGGCCACTTCGTCGGCGGCTTCCGAGTTGGTGCGCAGCGCGGTTTCCTCGATATCGGCGCCGCGCGTGGAGCGGGCCGAGTTGACGTCCACGGAAACCAGGGCTTCGGTGTGGTCGATGACGATGGCGCCGCCCGAGGGCAGCGTGACCGTGCGCGAGTAGGCCGTCTCGATCTGGTGTTCGATCTGGAAGCGGGAGAAGAGCGGGATATCGTCGCGGTAGCGTTTGACGCGCTGGACGTTGTCCGGCATCACCACGCTCATGAAGGCCGTGGCCTGGTCGGCGATCTCGTCGGTATCGATGAGGATCTCGCCGATTTCCGGGGAGAAGTAGTCGCGGATGGCCCGGATGACCAGGCTGGATTCCAGGTAGATCAGGATCGGCGCGGAGTTGTCGCGCGCGGCGCCGTCGATCGCGGTCCAGAGCTGCAACAGGTAGGACAGGTCCCACTGGAGCTCTTCGACGTTGCGGCCGATGCCGGCGGTGCGCGCGATGATGCTCATGCCCTGGGGCAGATCGAGCTGCTCCATCGTGTCGCGCAGTTCCTGGCGGTCCTCGCCCTCGACGCGGCGCGAAACGCCACCGCCACGGGGGTTATTGGGCATCAGGACCAGGTAGCGGCCGGCCAGCGAGATGAACGTGGTCAGGGCGGCGCCCTTGTTGCCGCGCTCTTCCTTTTCAACCTGGACGATCAGTTCCTGGCCTTCGCGCAGGGCGTCCTGGATGCGGGCGCTGCGGACGTCCACGCCTTCCTTGAAGTAGCTGCGGGCCACTTCCTTGAAAGGCAGGAAACCGTGACGGTCTTCACCGTAGTTGACGAAGCAGGCTTCGAGGCCGGGTTCGATCCGGGTGATGACACCTTTGTAGATATTGCCTTTGCGTTGTTCGCGGCCGGCAGTCTCGATGTCGAGGTCGATGAGTTTTTGCCCATCGACGATAGCGACGCGTAATTCTTCCTGATGCGTCGCATTGAACAGCATGCGCTTCATGAGAGGGGTTCTCCGTTGTCATGACGCGCCGATATCGGCGCGTGACCTCGGGTCACTCGGGCTGCGGGCTGAAGCGGGCAAGAGTTGCGGACCGTACCTGGGCGGCGCCCAGGCGTATCCGCCGCGGGTCAGGCGGGCACGTCGAGCCGTGGGGCTCGGGGTTCTGTCAGCAGGAGGGTCAGCTTCACTGAATGTGGTTTGACGGAAAAGTGCTGTGAACGGCAGTTGCGGTCGGATTGGTTGCCCACGCGCAGCTGGTGCTTTAAATATGCGACGATTCTTGCGGTGCTTCAGAGCCGCTTGCGGCATGCAACGGACCTGCTGGGACAGCGGGCAAAATGAATGCCACACCACTATCCGGCAGGGCGCGGTTGCGCCGGCGACCAAATGACCCCGGGGGTTGAATGAGCAGGCAGTACAATGGCGGCCCGCGCGCTCGACGGAGTTGCGTAACGTTGCATCTCTACGTCAGGCGGCTAGTTCAGCCCCTTTAGGCTGTCCCGATTATATGTCGCTTTTCGCAATGCGCAAAGAAACTTCCCCCTCGCTTTCCCTCTCTAAAGCTCCCCCTGCCGTCCGGCTGGTGGAAGTCGACGCCGAGCATGCCGGCCAGCGTCTGGACAACTATCTTGCGCGCTTGTGCAAGGGCGTCCCCAAAACCCATATCTACAAAGCCATACGCGGCGGCGAAGTGCGGGTAAACAAGGGACGCACTTCGGCCGACTACCGCGTCGCCGAGGGGGACGTGGTCCGCGTTCCGCCCCTGCGTTTGCCGGATCCGGGCAAGCCCCGTCCAGTGCCTGGCGCAGAATTCCCCGTGGTGTTCGAGGACGAGGCGCTGCTGGTGGTGGACAAGCCCGCCGGAGTGGCGGTCCACGGCGGCAGCGGCGTGTCCTTCGGCGTGATTGAACAACTGCGGGCGGCCCGGCCCGGCGCCAAGTTCCTGGAGCTGGTCCATCGTCTGGACCGGGAGACCTCGGGTCTCTTGATGGTGGCCAAGAAGCGCAGCGCCCTGCTGGCCTTGCACGCCATGCTGCGCGAAGGAAAAGGGGACAAACACTACCTGGCCCTGGTCGAGGGCGATTGGGTCAATGACCGGCAGCACATCAAGCTGGGCCTGTCCAAGTGGACCACCCAGTCCGGCGAACGCCGGGTCAAGGTCGACCCGGACGGCCAGTCGGCGCACACCATCGTCACGCTCAAGCAGCGGTTTGGTGGCTATAGTCTGGTCGACGCCGAATTGCGCACCGGCCGCACCCATCAGATCCGGGTGCACCTGGCCGCCAGCGGCTTCCCCATCGTGGGCGACGACAAGTACGGCCGCGACGAAGTGCGGGCACAGTTCGCGCGCATGGGCTTCGGCAGGATGTTTCTGCACGCCCACCAATTGACGCTGGCCCACCCGGTGACGGGCGAGCCCCTGACGCTTACGGCCGAGCTGCCTCCAGCTTGCCGGAAAATACTGAAACAACTGGAGTCGGTCTGATTATGTCGTATTCGCTGGTCGTTTTTGACTGGGATGGCACCCTGATGGATTCCACGCACAGCATCGTGGCCGCCATCCAGGGCGCCTGCCGCGACCTGGAGCTGGCGGTGCCTTCGGCATCCGACGCCAGCTGGGTGATAGGCCTGTCCCTGGAAAGCGCCCTGCGCCGCGCGGTGCCGGAACTGACCCAGGCGATGCTGCCGCGCTTCCTGGAGCGCTACCGCACGCACTATCTGCTGCGCGATCCGGAATTGCGCCTGTTCGAAGGCGTGCAGGAACTGCTGACTGAACTGGCGGGGCAGAACGTGCGCCTGGCGGTGGCTACCGGCAAGAGCCGGGTGGGCCTGACGCGCGCGCTGGCCGCGACCGGCCTGGGGCCGCTGTTCGATGCCACCCGCACCGCCGACGAAACCTTCAGCAAGCCGCATCCCGCGATGCTGCACGAACTGATGCAGGAGCTGGACGTGGAGCCGGACCGGGTGGTGATGGTGGGCGACACCTCGCACGACCTGCAGATGGCGATCAATGCCGGCGTACACGGTCTGGGCGTGACCTATGGCGCTCATACGCTGAAGGAACTTGAGGGTTGTTCGCCGCAGGCGGTGCTCGAGAGCGTGCCCAAGGTGCGCGAATGGCTGCTGCCGCGCGTCTAGCCGCCTGGCGCCCGGGATTCTCCGGGCGCACACCGTCCGGGCGCGGAACGCCGGCCGTCCGTGCGGGTCTATAGAAAATACCCGCAAGCGCCGGCTGCTGCGGAATATCATGGGGCGGCGCGGCGTCCATGGCTTGCGCAGGGCGCGTCCATGATCCTGCGGGCGCCACACCGGAGACCATGATGTTGATACGCAAGCCCGACGATATTCTTCCGTCAGAGATCACCTCCGAGGCCGTCTGGCGTTCGCGCCGCGAATTGATGCTGCGCGCCGGGACGGTCGCGGCCGCAGCGAGCCTGCCGGGGTGGGGCATGCGCAGCGCGCACGCCCAGGAGGCCGGCGCCCTGCCGGGCAAGCTCAATGCAGGCTTGAGCGTCATGGATAAGCAGACGACGCTGGCCGACGTAACGTCCTACAACAACTACTACGAGTTCGGCGTGGATAAGGGCGATCCGGCCGCCAATGCCGGCAAGTTGCAGACACGCCCCTGGAGCGTGAGCGTCGAGGGCGAAGTCGGCAAGCCGCGCACCTTTTCCATCGAAGAACTGCTCAAGCTGGCGCCGATGGAAGAGCGCGTCTATCGGCTGCGCTGCGTCGAGGGCTGGTCCATGGTGATTCCGTGGGTGGGCTATTCGCTGTCGGCGCTGCTCAAGCAGGTCGAGCCCACGGGCAACGCCAAGTACGTCGAATTCGTGACTGCGGTGCAGCGCGAGAACATGCCAGGCGTGCGCGCCGCGATCCTGGAATGGCCTTATGTGGAAGGCCTGCGCATCGACGAGGCCATGAATCCCCTGGCCATGCTGGTGTTCGGCGTTTACGGAAAAGTGCTACCGAACCAGAATGGCGCGCCGCTCAGGTTGGCGGTGCCCTGGAAGTACGGTTTCAAGTCGGCCAAGTCCCTGGTCAAGATCCGCCTGGTTGAAAAGCCACCCGTGTCGTCCTGGATCAAGGCCGCGCCGCAGGAGTATGGCTTTTACGCCAACGTGAATCCCGACGTGCCACATCCGCGCTGGAGCCAGGCCACGGAGCGCCGCATCGGCGAGGACGGGCTGTTCTCGCCCAAGCGCAAGACCTTGATGTTCAACGGTTATGCCGAGCAGGTGGCGTCGCTCTACCAGGGGATGGACCTGAAGGCGAACTACTGAGGCGATTCCATGCCTGACGGCACTCCGCAGGCGGCTCCGGCCGCGCCGCCGCGCAAAACCCCGCTTTCCGCCAAGACCGTGGGGCGCTTCAAACCGTTCCTGTTCCTGCTGGGGCTGGCGCCGTTCGTGCGCTGGATCTGGCTGGGCGCGAACAACGGGCTGACGGCGAACCCGGTCGAGTTCCTGACCCGTTCATCGGGCACCTGGACCCTGGTCTGCCTGCTCGTGACCCTGGCTATCACGCCGCTGCGCCGGCTGACCGGCCAACCTGCCTTGGTGCGTCTGCGGCGCATGTGCGGGCTATTCGCGTTCTTCTATGGCTCCATGCACTTCATGGCCTGGGTCTGGTGGGACCGCGGCTTCGATCCGGCAGGCATGCTGCGCGATATCGGCGAACGCCCCTTCATCATGGCGGGATTCGCGGCGTTCGTGCTGATGGCCGCTCTGGCGGCCACCTCCACGCAGTGGGCCATGCGCAAGCTGGGCAAGCGCTGGCAAAGCCTGCATCGCGCCATCTATGCCATCGGCCTGCTGGCGGTGCTGCATTACTGGTGGCACAAGGCTGGCAAGAACGACCTGGCGCAGCCCGCGCTGTACGCCGCGGTGCTGGCCTTGCTGCTGGGCTGGCGGCTGGTCGCCTGGCTGCGCGGCAGGCGATAGCGCCGCGCGTTGCTACAGCATCGCCAGCATGATGGCGGCGGTCTCCGCGTCCGGCTGGCCGTCGTACAGCGCCGGCCGGTAGTGCATCTGGAAGGCCGCCAGCGCACCGATCGTGGCCGGGTTCAGCGTGCCGTCCTGTGGACATGCATAGCCTAGCCGCGCCAACTGTTTCTGGAACCATGCCACGTCCGGGATGCCCTGGGCCTGCAGGCGCGCGAGGTGCTCGGCAGCCCCGGTTTCGTCGTACCAGCGCCCGATTCCCGCCTCGGCCAGCATTTTCCACGGGAATAGGGGGCCGGGATCCACCTTGCGCTGAGGCGCGATATCGCTATGGCCTACGATGTTTTCGGGTGTGATGCCGTGGCGCTGCGCAATATCACGTAGCAATATGGTCAATGCGCGCAATTGGCGGTCGTTATAGGGATGCCAGACGGGCTTGCCGTCGGGGCCCTCCGTCCAGCCCGGGTTGACGATTTCTATGCCGATGGACGTGCTGTTCATGGCGATGTTGCCATACCAGGAACTGGCGCCGGCATGCCAGGCGGCGCGGTTCTCGTCGACCAGCCGGTAGACGCGGCCGGAGTCGTACACCAGGTAATGGGAGCTGACCTTGCCCTTGGAGAGCAATTCCATCGAACGGGCGTCATCGACGCTGGTGTAGTGCAGCACGATGCTGCGCACCCGGCTGGCCTGGCCGACCGCGGTGATCGAGGTGTCCAGGTCCAGGCCGGCGGGGCCGCGCGCGGCGCATCCTGCCAGAACGGCCGCGGCAAGCGGCGCAAGCAATAGGCGGCGCATGGGTCAGCGCGCCAGGAAGAGAAACAGTGTCGGCAGCTTGTCGAGCTGGGGCGCCGGCTGCTTCTTCCAGTCCGCCACGCTGCGGGTGACGATCCATTCGTCGGCAGTCGTGACCGAGCGCGCCACGCACAGCTTGGTGTCGCCTTTCAGGCTGGCCAGCAGCGTGGCGTACATGGCGGCATTGCGATAGGGGGTCTCGATCAGCAGCTGGGTCTGGTTGTGCTTGGCCGAGTGCTGCTCCCAGGCGCGCAACTGCTTGGCGCGTTCCGCCGGGTCCACCGGCGCGTAGCCGTGGAAGGCGAAGCGCTGGCCGTCCAGTCCGCTGGCCATCAGGCCCAGCAGGATGGAAGAGGGGCCGACCCAGGGTTTTACCGTGATGCCCAGGCGGTGGGCGGCGTCCGCGACCTTGGCGCCCGGATCCGCGACCGCGGGGCAGCCAGCCTCCGAGACCAGGCCGATCTCCGCGCCCTTGAGCGCCGGTTCCAGCCAGGCCTTGATCTGGGCGGCGTCGACCTTGTCGTTCAGGGTGTGGATGGTGATTTCCTGCAGCGGCCGGATGGTGCCGATCAGTTTGAGGAAGGCGCGCGCGGTCTTGGCGTTTTCGGCGATGTAGGTGTCCAGCCGGCCTGCCAGGGTACGGACCTCGGCGGGGAGCCAGCGCTCGGGCGGGGCGTCGCCCAGGCCGACCGGGATCAGGTGCAGCGCGCCGCTCATGCGGGTGCTCCGAGGGCGTCCAACGGATCCAGGCCGAACTGCGCCAGCATGCCGGTCAGCGCGATCAACGGCAGGCCGATGATGGCGGTGGGATCGTCGCTCTGGATGCTTTCCATCAGGGCGATGCCCAGGCTTTCCGCCTTGGCGCTGCCTGCGGTATCGTAGGGTTCTTCGGCGCGCAGATAGGCCTCGATCGCGCGGTCCGACAATGCCCGGAAACGGCAGCGCGTGACGATGTCGGCTTTTTCCACCCGCTGGCCGTCGGTGACCGCCAAGGCGCTGTGGAATTCCACGATTTGACCCGACAGGGCCCGCAATTGCGCCAAGGCGCGCGGGAAATCCCCCGGTTTGCCGATGGGCTGTCCGTCCACGGTGGCCACCTGGTCCGAGCCGATCACGATGCTGCCGGGGTGATTGGCCGCGACCGCCATGGCCTTGGCGACGGACAGGCGCAACGCCAGGGCTTCGGGCGTTTCACCGGAGTGTGGCGTTTCGTCTACATCGGGGGAAATCGCCGTGAAAGGCAGGCGCAGGCGGGACAGCAGTTCTTTGCGGTAACGCGAGCTGGACGCGAGGATCAGGCTGGGCTTGGAAGGCATGCGATATTTGACGTTAAAGCGTAAGTCACAGTATTATCTAACGTTTTGCGGGATTTTTGCATGAATGGGCGCGCGAGCAAGCCGATGGCGAAGCTTAGCGACCTCGGCAAAATCATGGGTATGAGTAGTCCCCATGAGCAGCCCCGCGAATGCAAAGGACTGAACATCAAGCGCATCGATGCATACGCATTTGCCCAGATGGGCAAGGAAGCGCAAGGAGCCATACCTCTTGTGCGGCTTACGCGCGTGGTTGACGGGCTGCCCGAACAACCGCAGGGCGATGCCGGACTCGTGACGTGGTCCGTGCGCGGCGAAATGGGTAGGACTGGTCTTCTGATGGGCCGGCCGCTTCTGCATATTCACGTGCAGGCGAATCCGGTGCTGGTGTGCCAACGGTGCAATGAGCCGTTCGTGTATCCGATCGACAGCGAAGTCCTTTTGCAGCTGGTCAAGTCCGAAGCCGATCTCGACGACGATGCTTCCTACGGGGATCCATCCGGCGAGGACGACGAGGACGAAGAAGGAAATGGTTTTGTGTCCAACCTGCCTGAAAAGGTGGTGGGTTCGCATCATTTTGATCTGCTGGCCCAGATCGAAGATGAGCTCATTCTGAGCGTTCCGTATGTGCCCAAGCATGATGTATGCCCGGGCGCGCTGGCCAAGGTCAGCGAAGCTTCTCCCGAGGAGCCCGCTGTCAAGCGTCCGTCGCCGTTTGCGGTGCTGGAACAACTGAAGCACAAAGATTGAGATCAACATCGGGCCGCATCGCGTACAATGCGCCCCGTTTCTAGGAGTCATCATGGCCGTTCAACAAAACAAGAAGTCCCCGTCCAAGCGCGGTATGCACCGCTCGCACGATTTTCTGGTGAACCCGCCGACCGCGATCGAACCCAACACGGGCGAAGCGCATCTGCGTCACCACATCAGCCCCAACGGCTTCTACCGCGGCCGCAAGGTCCTGAAGACCAAGGCCGACGAATAAGGCCCCCGGGCCGAACTCGTACTCGGACCATTTCGGCTGAGCGCTGATACCTGGCACCCGTGATACGCATCGCCATAGACTGTATGGGCGGAGACTTCGGTCTGCCCGTCACGATTCCGGCTGCGATCGAGTTCGCCCGGCAATTTCCGGATACCCGGCTATTGCTGGTCGGGCTTCCCGACGCTATTGAAGCGGCGCTCTCCGAGCACCGCGGCGTGGCGCGTGATCGCATTGAGATCGTGGCGGCTTCCGAAGTCGTCACCATGGACGACCCGGTCGAGGTCGCCCTGCGCCGCAAAAAAGACTCCTCCATGCGCCTGGCCGCCCAGGCCGTCAAGGACGGGCGCGCCGACGC
Source organism: Achromobacter sp. GD03932 (assembly GCF_029839485.1). Lineage (NCBI taxonomy): Bacteria > Pseudomonadati > Pseudomonadota > Betaproteobacteria > Burkholderiales > Alcaligenaceae > Achromobacter > Achromobacter sp. GD03932. The sequence goes on along the minus strand of NZ_JAOCAT010000009.1, from coordinate 79,735 downwards.
CTGCGTTTCCGCGGGCAATACCGGCGCGTGGATGGCCATTTCACGCTATGTGCTCAAGACGCTGGACGGCATAGACCGCCCCGCGATCGCCACGTCCATTCCGAACCAGACGGGCCGCGCCACCACGGTGCTGGACCTGGGCGCGAATGTGGACTGCACGGCCGAGCACCTGCTCCAGTTCGCCATCATGGGCGCCGCGCTGTCGCAGGCGGTGGACCATCGCGAGCGCCCCTCGGTGGGCCTGCTCAACATCGGCGAAGAAGTCATCAAGGGCAACGAAGTCGTCAAGGAAGCCGCCGAGCTTCTGCGCAACAGCCCGCTCAACTTCTACGGCAACGTGGAAGGCAATGACATATTCAAAGGCACGGTCGACGTCGTCGTCTGCGACGGTTTCGTCGGCAACGTCGTGCTCAAGTCCGTCGAAGGGCTGGCGAAGATGTTGTCCAGCGTCATTCGCGAAGAGTTCAAACGCAATCTGATCACGCTGCTGGCTGGCGCGGTGGCCAAGCCGGTGCTCAACCGCCTGCGCACCCGCGTCGACAACCGGCGCTATAACGGCGCCGCGCTGCTGGGCCTGCGCGGCGTGGTCATCAAGAGCCATGGTTCCGCGGACGTCTACGCCTATGGATTTGCGTTGCAGCGCGCCCGCGAAGCCGTAGTGAGTAAACTGCTGGAGCGCACCGCCGAGACGGTCGCTCAGATTACCAAGCGCGTTCAATCTGGCGAAGGCCCCTCGGTGTCGTCGCCCAACGTGGCTGGGGACACCGCTTGATGGATACCGCAATGAAATATTCCGTGATCGCGGGCACCGGCAGCTTCCTGCCGGAACGCGTGGTTTCGAATGACGAACTGGCGGCGGAGCTGGCGACGCGCGACATCGCCACCTCCGACGAATGGATCGTCGAACGCACCGGCATCCGCCAGCGCCATCTGGCTGAGCGCGGCGTGACCACCAGCATGCTGGCGACCGAGGCCTCGCGCCGCGCGCTGGCTGACGCAGGCGTGGACGCTTCCGAGGTCGACCTGATCGTCCTGGCCACCTCGACGCCCGACTTCGTGTTCCCGAGCACCGCCTGCATCGTGCAGTCCAATATCGGCGCCAAGGGGTCGGCGGCATTCGACGTGCAGGCCGTGTGCAGCGGTTTCGTCTACGCGATGACCACCGCCGACAGCTTCATCCGGGCCGGCCGCGCGCGCTGCGCGCTGGTCATCGGCGCTGAAGTCTTCTCGCGCATCCTGGACTGGAACGACCGCTCCACCTGCGTGCTGTTCGGCGACGGCGCTGGCGCCGTGGTGCTCAAGGCTTCCGACAAGCCCGGCATCCTGGCCGCGCAGCTGCACGCCGACGGCAGCCAGGCCAAGATCCTGAACGCCGCGGGCAACGTTGCCTACGGCGACGTGACCGGCGATCCGTTCCTGCGCATGGACGGGCAGGCCGTGTTCAAGCAGGCCGTCACCGTGCTGGACCGTTCCGCGCGCGACACCTGCGCCGAGGCGGGCATCGAGATCGCCGACGTCGATTGGCTGATCCCGCACCAGGCCAACGTGCGCATCCTGAATTTCCTGGCGCGCAAGCTTGCCGTGCCGGTCGAGAAGGTCGTCGTCACCGTCGACAGCCACGCCAACACGTCCGCCGCCAGCGTGCCGCTGGCCCTGGACGCCGCGCGCCGCGACGGCCGCGTCAAGCCGGGCCAGTTGATCCTGATGCAAGGCGTGGGCGGCGGATTCACCTGGGGCTCGGTACTGGCCCGCATGTAAGGGCGCGCTCCGGCGCGGCGTGGCGCTTGGCGCCGCGGCCGCCGGAACGATGTGCCTGGCATTCCACACAGACACTGAATCAATCCAAACGGTCAAACATGAAAATCGCTTTTGTCTTCCCTGGCCAAGGTTCCCAAGCTGTCGGCATGCTGGACGCCTGGTCCGGCGTCGCGGCCGTCACGGACACCGTGGCGCGCGCTTCGCAGGCGCTGGGCCAGGACCTGGGCGCGCTGATCGCGCAAGGCCCCGCGGAACAGCTCAACCTGACCACCAATACCCAGCCCGCCATGCTGACCGCCGGCGCCGCGTTCTACGCAGCCTGGTGTGCCGCCGGCGGCCGCAAGCCCGACGTCGTGGCCGGCCACAGCCTGGGCGAGTACGCCGCGCTGACGGCTGCGGGCTCGCTCGCACTTGAAGATGCCGTGCGCCTGGTGCGCGTGCGCGCCGATGCCATGCAGGCCGCCGTGCCGGTAGGCACCGGCGCCATGGCCGCCATCCTGGGCCTGGACGACGACGCCGTGCGCGCCGCCTGCGAAGCCGCCGCCCAGGGCGAGGTTGTCGAAGCCGTGAACTTCAACGCGCCCGCGCAAGTCGTGATCGCGGGCCACAAGGCCGCCGTCGAGCGCGCATGCGAACTGGCCAAGGCTGCAGGCGCCAAGCGCGCGCTGCTGCTGCCGGTGTCCGCGCCGTTCCACTCCAGTCTGCTCAAGCCCGCCGCCGATGTGCTGGCCGGTGCGCTGGCCGGCGTGACGGTGTCCGCGCCGCAGGTGCAAGTGATCAACAACGTCGACGTGGCTTCGCCTGTCGAACCTGATGCAATCCGGGATGCGCTGGTGCGTCAGGCGTGGCATCCTGTGCGCTGGGTGGAAACCCTGCGCGCGATGAAGGCGCAAGGCGTCACGCACGTCATCGAATGCGGTCCCGGCAAGGTGCTGGCCGGCCTGACCAAGCGCATCGACCCCGAACTCACGGGCATGGCCATTACCGATCCTGCTTCGCTTGAAGCGGCGTTGGCCGCCGTCAACGGAAATTAAGAACATGGACAACACCTCGATCGAACTGCAGGGCAAGATCGCGCTGGTGACCGGCGCCACGCGCGGCATCGGCCGCGCCATCGCCCAGGAACTGGCCGCGCGCGGCGCGACCGTCGTCGGCACCGCCACGTCCGAGTCGGGCGCCGCCGCCATCACCGAAGCGCTGGCGCCCCTGGGCGGCCGCGGCGTGGTGCTGGACGTGACCGACGCAGCTGCCTGCGATGCGCTGATCGACGCGCTGGGCAAGGAAGGCGGCGGTCCCCACATCCTCGTCAATAACGCCGGCATCACCCGTGATACGCTGGCAATGCGCATGAAGGATGAGGACTGGTCGGCCGTCATCGACACCAACCTGGCTTCGGTTTTCCGTCTGTCGCGCGCCGTGCTGCGCAGCATGATGAAGGCCCGCTGGGGACGCATCATCAACGTTACGTCCGTGGTGGGTTCCAGCGGCAACCCGGGCCAAGCCAACTACGCGGCGGCCAAGGCCGGCGTGGCAGGCATGTCGCGCGCCCTGGCGCGTGAACTGGGCAGCCGCAATATCACCGTGAACTGCGTCGCGCCTGGTTTCATCGATACCGACATGACGCGCGCGCTGGGCGAAAATCAAACTGCCGCCTTGCTGCAGCAGATTCCGCTGGGCCGCCTGGGTTCGCCCGCCGACATCGCCCACGCCGTGGCGTTTTTGTCCGGGCCGCAGGCGGGTTACATTACCGGCACCACCCTGCACGTCAACGGCGGGATGTACATGCAATAAGTCACGAATCGCGCGTAGGCGGCCAGTTCCGCCAAGCCGTCGCCGGATACAAACGGCGAGGCAACGCGAGGTTCAACCGGAAACGCCGCACACCGGTTTCCTGCGCCACTCCCGGCGACAGATCAAGTGCGCGGTGTTATTTTTGTCACGGCCAGGCGTCGCAAAACTCCGCGCTTGGCTATAATTCGCGGGATTTTTCCCAATTGGAGATCTGCATGGAAAGCATCGAACAGCGCGTCAAGAAGATCGTCGCTGAACAACTTGGCGTCAACGAAGCCGAGATCAAGAACGAATCCTCCTTCCTTGACGACCTCGGTGCCGATTCGCTCGACATGGTCGAACTGGTCATGGCGCTCGAAGACGAATTCGAGACCGAGATCCCCGACGAAGAGGCCGAAAAGATCACGACCGTGCAACAAGCGATTGACTACATCAATTCGCACGGCAAGCAGTAAGCTGGGCTTTTACCCTTCTGGTTGCCTTGCGGCGTCCGTCGCAGCCAACCGGGAAATCGGGGCGGTTTCAGGAATTTGCCGTGCGGTCCGCATGCGGGAAGGGCGTTGTAATGCCCGACCCGCTTTCGCGTGGGCCGCACGTGCAGCGCATCCCGAAAACCGCCTTTCTTTTGTCTGTTTGAGGAGTCATCCGTGAAGCGACGTGTCGTCATCACTGGCCTGGGTATCGTTTCTCCCGTCGGGAACGACTTGACCACCGCTTGGGACAATATCGTCAACGGACGTTCTGGCATCAGCCGTATCACCCGTTTCGATCCCTCGGCCATCACCACGCATATTGCCGGCGAAGTCAAAGACTTCGACATCAGCACCTATATCTCGGCCAAGGAAGCCCGCCAGATGGATACCTTCATCCATTACGGCCTGGCTGCCGGGATGCAGGCATGGCGCGACTGCGGTCTGGAAGTCACCGAAGCCAACGCGGAACGCATCGGCGTGATCGTGGGCTCGGGCATCGGCGGCCTGCCGCGCATCGAGGAAACGCAGGTTGAATATCTGGCCAAGGGACCGCGCCGCATTTCGCCGTTCTTCGTGCCGGGTTCGCTGATCAACCTGATCTCCGGCCACTTGTCCATCACGTATGGCATGAAGGGGCCGAGCTACGCGGTGGTGTCGGCTTGCACCACTGGCCTGCATTGCATCGGCGATGCCGCGCGCCTGATCGAGTACGGCGATGCCGACGTCATGGTGGCCGGCGGCGCCGAGTCGACCGTGTCGCCGCTGGGCATTGGCGGTTTCGCCGCCATGCGCGCCTTGTCGACCCGCAATGACGATCCTGAAACGGCATCGCGTCCCTGGGACCGCGACCGCGACGGCTTCGTGTTGGGCGAGGGTGCAGGCGTACTGGTGCTGGAAGAATACGAACACGCCAAGAAGCGCGGCGCGCGCATCTACGGCGAGCTGGCAGGCTATGGCATGAGTTCGGACGCTCACCACATCACGGCTCCCGACAAGGACGGCCCGCGCCGCGGCGTTCTGAACGCGCTGCGCAACGGCGGCCTGAATGCCGAAGACGTGCAGTACGTCAACGCCCACGGCACTTCGACGCCCCTGGGCGACAAGAACGAGACCGACGCGCTGAAACTGGCTTTCGGCGACCACGCCAAGAAGCTGGTGGTCAATTCGACCAAGTCCATGACCGGGCACTTGCTCGGCGCGGCCGGCGGCATCGAGGCGGTGTTCACGACCCTGGCGGTCTACAACCAGATCTCGCCGCCCACGATCAACATCTTCAATCAAGATCCTGAATGCGATCTGGATTACTGCGCCAACGAGGCGCGGCAGATGAGGATCGATGTCGGCCTGTCCAACTCGTTCGGCTTCGGCGGCACCAACGGCTCGATGGCCGTTCGCCGGGTCTGATTTGGAAGAGGCGCTCGGGGAACGCTGGGCGTTTCGCGTGCCTGTCAGGCGGCCAGGAAGCGCCATGGCGCTTTTGGGTCTGGCGCTGGCCGCGGCCGGCGCCTGCGTGCTGACGGCGGCGTTCTGGCACGGTATGGCATGGGCAGCGGGCGCGGCAATCGCGCTCCTGCTTGTGCTGGCCAGGCTGTTACACTCGGCACGAAGCAGCCTGTCCCCCGTATCCGCATTGCGTGCGGCAGCCGGGGCAGGGAGCTGGCAGGTACGCCTGCCGCAAGGCTGGCAGGACGCAAGGCTGTTGCAAGAACAGCGCGGTCCCCGCTGGCTGACGCTCACTTTGCAGCCCTTGTCCACCGGGAGTACGGCCTTTACCAACAGCACAATCACCCTCACCGTCTGGCAACGGACGTTGCGCCCCGAGTCCTGGCGGCGCCTGTGCCTGCTGGCCGGCGCGGCGCGGCCCGCCCGTCCGGCGCCCAGTCTGCGGGAGGCGTCATGAGCGAGCGCGAAGTCGACGCCGAGCTTGTCGCGCGCGTCCAGCGGGGCGACAAGAAGGCTTTCGACCTGCTGGTGCTCAAGTACCAGCGCAAGATTCTCCGTCTGCTGGCCCGCATGATCCGCGACCCCTCGGAAATCGAGGACGTGGCCCAGGAGGCTTTCATCAAGGCCTACCGCGCCTTGCCCCAGTTCCGTGGGGAAAGCGCCTTTTACACCTGGCTGTACCGGATCGCCATCAATACGGCGCGCAATTGGCTGGCCTCGCAGGGCCGGCGTCCCAGCGCGCCCAATGCGATAGAAACGGAAGACGGTGAAACTTTTAACGAAACCGACAACCTAACCGATATAAGCACGCCGGAGTCCATGGTCGCCAGCCGCGAAATCGCCGAGACGGTGAACGCCGCGATTGAGGAATTGCCTGAAGAGTTGCGTACCGCAATTGTCCTGCGTGAAATCGAAGGTATGAGTTACGAAGACATCGCCCAGAGCATGGATTGCCCGATCGGTACGGTGCGTTCCCGCATTTTTCGTGCGCGCGAAGCCATCGCCGTCAAGTTGCGTCCATTGCTAGGCACCGATGCCGAGCGTCGCTGGTAAGGAGTGGCAGTCATGCAAACAGCAGCCAAATCCGTTGTGATCGCCGAGTCCTCCTGGGAGGAGTCGGTTTCCGCCTGGATGGACGGAGAGGAATCCGACGACATCTTTCCCGGCTTGTTGTCCCGCGAGGGGCGCGAGACCTGGGACACCTATCATCTGATCGGTGATTCCCTGCGCAACGCCGATCTGGCGCTGACCCCCAGCGCGGCCTTCCAGGCCCGCCTGGCACGGGCGCTGGACGCGGAATTGCCCATTGTTGCGGCGCCTCGGCGCCGCTCGCCATTGCGAGTCGGCTTGTCCGGTCTGGCGGTGGCCGCCGCCGTGGCGACCGTCGCCTGGGTGGCGCAGCCTTACCTGACCGGCGAACCTGCGACCGAAGTCCGCGTACTGGCCGATGCCAGCTCGCCGGCCGCGGCCGCCGACGATTCGGGCTTGCGCGACTACCTGGAAGCGCATCGCCAGATGGCCGGCCCGAGCGCTGTGCGCCAGGTGTCGTTCGACACCGGGGTGGGGCGCTGATGGCGTTGGTGCTTCCATCGCGCTGGCCGGTGCTGGGCCGGGCCGCCACGCTGCAGGCCCACCGCGCCGGCTGGTTTGCCGCAACGCTCTTGACCGCTTTCCTGGCTGCGCACGAACCCGCGCGCGCAGCCGATGCCGCGCCTGCTGCCACCGATGACGTGGTTCAGCTGCTGACGCGCATCCAACAAGCCGCCCGCAAGCAGGACTACGCGGGCGTCTTCATGTACCAGCAGGGTGAAACGATCCAGTCCTCGCGCCTGGTGCACGTGGTGGACGGCACCGGCGAACGCGAACGCCTGGAAATCCTCGACGGCCAACCCCGCGAGTACCTGCGCCACAACGAAGACGTGCAGTGTCTCCTCCCCGAGCGCAAGACCGTGCTGCTGGAGCGCCGCCGCGGCGACCGCTTCCCCGGCCTGCTGCTGGGCGAGGCGGCCAACCTGTCCGAACACTACAAGATCCATGCCGAATCCGCCCTGCACCGCGTGGCCGGGCGCGAGTGCCGCCTGATCACGATCGAACCGCTGGACAAGCTGCGTTACGGCTACCGGCTGTGCGCGGACGTCGAAACCAATCTGCTGCTCAAGGCCCAGACGCTGAATGCCGCCCGCGGCGTGGTCGAGCAGGTGTCGTTCACCTCGCTGCGGCTGGGTTCGGAAGTCGACCCCCAGTTGCTGACCTCGCGCTGGAGCACGCGCGACTGGAAGGTGCTGGAACCCTCCATGAAGCCGGTGGATCTGGCCGCCCAAGGCTGGCGCATCCCGGCGCCCAAGGGGTTCAAGGCCGTCATGCAGGTGGCCCGTTCGATGGGGAAGGGCATCACGGTCAACCAGATGGTATTGTCCGATGGACTGGCGGCCATTTCCGTGTTCATCGAACCCTACGACAGCCAGCGCGGTCACCGTCCTCCCCATGGCGCCGCGCAGCGCGGGGCGATCACGGTCTACGGCACGCGCATCGCTGATTTCTGGCTGACCGCCGTGGGCGAAGTGCCCCTCGCGACGTTGGAACAGCTGGCGCAAGCCACTGAATATGTGCCCGCCGCGCCTGCGGCGGCAGCGCCCGGGGCCGATTCCAAGTGATCGGCCGGGTGTGGCAAGCAGCAATTTCGGAGTAACACTTATGAAAGCAATGACAGTGTCGAGTGCTTTTTTGCGGCGCTTTCTGGTGGCGGCCGCGGCCAGCGTCATGATGGCCGGCGCCTACGCGCCTGCCGCCATCGCCCAGGCGCCGACGGTGGCGCTGCCTGATTTCACGAGCATTGTCGAAAAGGCCGACCCTGCGGTCGTCAACATCCGCACGACGGCCACGGTGCCGGTGCGCGGCATGGGTCCCGGCGGCGGCAACGATCCCTATGAACTGTTCCGTTGGTTCTTCGGCCCCGAATTCCAACCGCCCGGCGGCGGCCAGCCGGGCCCGTCGCAACGCCAGCGCCCGCAGCCTTCGCAGCCCGAAGAGCGCACCGTGCCGCGCGGCGTGGGCTCCGGCTTCTTCATTTCCGACGACGGCTACATCCTGACCAATAACCACGTGGTGGTGGACGCGACGGACATTTACGTCACGCTGACCGACGGCCGCGAGTTCAAGGCCAAGGTCATCGGCACGGACGAGCGCACCGACGTGGCGCTGATCAAGATCGAAGCCAAGGACATGACCCCCCTGGTCATCGGCGATCCCAAGCAGCTGAAGAAGGGGCAGTGGGTGCTGGCCATCGGTTCGCCGTTCGGCCTGGATTCCACCGTGACCTCCGGCATCGTCAGCGCCATCGGCCGCGATACCGGCGAATACCTGCCGTTCATCCAGACCGACGTTGCGGTCAACCCGGGCAACTCGGGCGGTCCGCTGATCAACCTGCAGGGCGAAGTGGTGGGCATCAATTCCCAGATCATTTCGCGCAGCGGCGGCTTCATGGGCATTTCGCTGGCCATTCCCATCGATGAAGCCATGCGCGTGGTGGACCAGCTGCGCGCCACCGGCAAGGTCACGCGCGGCCGCGTCGGCGTGCAGATCGGCGAAGTCGGCAAGGATGTGGCCGAAGCCATCGGCCTGCCCAAGGCCGAGGGTGCGCTGGTCAGCAGCGTGGAAGCCGACGGCCCCGCCGAGCAGGCAGGCGTGCAGCCGGGCGACGTGATCCTCAAGTTCAACGGCGAACCCATCAAGCGCTGGTCCGACCTGCCCCGCATCGTGGGCGAAACCAAGCCGGGCACGCGCGCCGACATGGAAGTGTGGCGCAAGGGCAAGAACCTGACGCTGTCGGTCAAGGTGGGCGAGATCCCGACCGAGAAGGCCGCGGGCGCCAGCAAGAAGGGCGCGCCGCCGGTGCCGGAAGTCACCAATGCGCTGGGCTTGGGCGTGGTCGACGTGCCGGCCGACGTGCAGAAGAAGCTGCGCATCAAGGGCGGCGTCCAGGTCAAGGTGGCCGAAGGCGCCGCGGCCAAGGCCGGCCTACAGGAAGGCGACATCGTGTTGGCCCTGAACGACACCGACGTCACCGGCGCCAAGCAGTTCGGCGAGCTCGTGGCCAAGCTGGACAAGGGCCGCGCGGCGGGGCTGCTGGTGCGCCGCGGCGACCAGACGCAGTGGGTGGCGGTGCCGGCATCGAAGTAATGCCGGGCCCGTCCTCCGAGTCCGCAGAAAAAAGGCGCAAGACCGGCTAAAATGCCTGGTTGCCGCAAGAGGGGGCGCATGGCGCCCCCTTGTTTTGCCCGGGCCAGGCCCGTTGGCACCCTCCTCGTCAGCCGTGCGTATTCCGGCGGCGGTGTCTTCCGGCCCAGTGCCGAGTGTTCCGTCCCTTATAACTTCAAGCATGCAGCATATTCGCAACTTCTCCATCATTGCCCACATCGATCACGGCAAATCGACCCTGGCCGATCGCCTGATCCAGCGCTGCGGCGGATTGGCGGATCGCGAGATGTCGGCGCAGGTCCTCGATTCCATGGAAATCGAGCGCGAGCGCGGCATCACCATCAAGGCCCAGACCGCGGCCCTGCACTACAAGGCGCAGGACGGCAAGGTCTACAACCTGAACCTGATCGACACCCCGGGACACGTGGACTTCTCGTATGAAGTCAGCCGTTCCCTGTCGGCCTGCGAAGGCGCGCTGCTGGTGGTGGACGCCTCGCAGGGCGTGGAAGCGCAAACCGTGGCCAACTGCTACACCGCCATCGAGCTGGGCGTGGAAGTCCTGCCGGTGCTGAACAAGATGGACCTGCCGCAGGCCGATCCCGACGGCGCCCGCCAGGAAGTCGAGGACGTAATCGGCATCGACGCCTCGCAGGCGGTGCTGGCCAGCGCCAAGACCGGCATGGGCATCGACGAGATCCTGGAAATGGTCGTGGCCCGCGTGCCGCCGCCCAAGGGCGATCCCGACGCGCCGCTGCAGGCCCTCATCATCGATTCGTGGTTCGACAACTACGTGGGCGTGGTGATGCTGGTGCGCATCATCAACGGCGTGCTCAAGCCCAAGGACAAGATCCTGCTGATGGCGTCCGGCGCCACCCACCTGTGCGAGCAGACCGGCGTGTTCACGCCGAAGTCGCAGCAGCGTCCGCATCTGTCGGCGGGCGAAGTGGGCTTCATCATCGCCGGCATCAAGCAGCTGGAAGACGCCAAGGTGGGCGATACCGTCACCCTGGCCAACAAGCCCGCGGCCGCGCCGCTGCCCGGCTTCAAGGAAGTGAAGCCGCAGGTGTTCGCGGGCCTGTACCCCGTGGAAAGCTCCGAATACGACCAGCTGCGCGATTCGCTTGAAAAGCTCAAGCTGAACGACGCCGCGCTGATGTTCGAGCCGGAAGTATCGCAGGCGCTGGGCTTCGGCTTCCGTTGCGGCTTCCTGGGTCTTTTGCACATGGAAATCGTGCAGGAGCGCCTGGAGCGCGAATTCGACATGGACATCATCACCACCGCGCCGTCGGTGGTGTACGAGGTCGAACAGCGCGACGGTTCCGTGATCACCGTGGAAAGCCCGTCGCGCATGCCGGAGATCGGCAAGATCGCCGACATCCGCGAACCCATCGTGAAGGTCACGCTGTTCATGCCGCAGGACTACGTCGGTCCTGTCATGACGCTGTGCAATAACAAGCGTGGCGTGCAGGTCAACATGAGCTATCACGGCCGCCAGGTGCATCTGGTGTACGAGATCCCGCTGGCCGAGATCGTGCTGGACTTCTTTGACAAGCTGAAGTCGGTCTCACGCGGCTACGCCTCGATGGACTACGAGTTCCTGGAGTACCGCTCGGCCGACGTGGTGCGCGTGGACCTGCTGATCAACAACGACCGCGTCGATGCGTTGGCCGTGATCGTCCACCGCAGCAACGCGCGCCACCGCGCCCGCGACGTGGTCACGCGCATGCGCGGCCTGATTCCGCGCCAGATGTTCGATGTGGTCATCCAGGCCGCCATCGGCGCCGAAATCATCGCGCGCGAAAACGTCAAGGCGCTGCGCAAGAACGTGCTGGCCAAGTGCTACGGCGGCGACATCTCGCGCAAGAAGAAGCTGCTGGAAAAGCAGAAGGCCGGCAAGAAGCGCATGAAGCAGGTGGGTAGCGTGGAAATTCCGCAGGAGGCGTTCCTGGCCATCCTGCAGGTGGAAGACAAATAAAACCCAAAGAAGGCGGTTAGCTGATGAGTTGGAACTTTGCCCTGATTCTTTTTATTTTGCTGGTGTTGACCGGCTTTATCTGGGTGCTTGATCTGGCAGTGCTGCGCAAGGGCCGTGAACGCCGGGCCCAGGCGGCAATGGCGCAATACGATGCGGCCCTGGTCGGCGACGCCCAGGAAGCCGAGCGCCTGCGCCGCGAAGCCGGCGACGCTGCGCGCCGCATGCCGTGGTGGATCGAATACGCCGTCAGCTTCTTCCCCGTCATTCTGTTCGTGTTCATGCTGCGCTCGTTCGTGGTCGAGCCGTTCCGCATTCCGTCGGGCTCCATGCTGCCGACCCTGCAATCGGGCGACCTGATCCTGGTGAACAAGTTCAGCTATGGCCTGCGCCTGCCGGTCATCGACAAGAAGGTCATCGACGTGGGCAAGCCGCAGCGCGGCGACGTGTTCGTGTTCCGCTATCCCGTGGATCCGAACATCGACTACATCAAGCGCGTGGTCGGCCTGCCGGGCGACGAGGTCGCCTACCTGGACAAAAAGCTCTACATCAACGGCGAATTGGTGCCGCATGTGCGCGACGGCGACTATTTCGAGCCAGATCGTGTCTCGTATATCGCGCAATATAAAGAGAAATTGGGCGAAATTGAGCACCAGATCCTGCTGGATGAGGCCACGCCGCAGGAATATAGGCCGATGCCGCCATTTCCCTTCCGCGAGAACTGCCAATACAGCCGAAATGGGGTACGCTGCAAAGTACCCGAGGGGCAGTTTTTCGCCATGGGCGATAATCGGGATAACAGCGCTGACAGCCGATACTGGGGCTTCGTACCGGAAGCCAATATCGTCGGACGCGCGTTCTTCATCTGGATGAATTTCAGCGATCTCAGCCGCATCGGCCGGTTCAACTGATTATGTCGCTAGCCACGCTAGAAAACCGCCTGGACCACCACTTCAGTGATCCGGCATTGCTCGAACAGGCGCTGACGCATCGCAGCCACGGCGCGCGCCACAACGAGCGCCTGGAATTCCTCGGGGATTCCGTGCTGAACTTCGTCGTTGCAGCGATGCTGTTTGAGCGTTATTCCAAGATCGACGAAGGCGACTTGTCGCGCCTGCGGGCCAATCTGGTCAAGCAGGCCTCGCTGGCGGATATCGCCCAGCGGCTGGAACTGTCGCAGTATCTGCGCCTGGGCGAGGGCGAATTGAAGAGCGGCGGTTTCCGCCGTCCTTCGATCCTGGCCGACACGGTCGAGGCCCTGTTCGGCGCCGTGTTCCTGGATGCAGGCTTCGACGCCGCCCGCCGCGTGATCGTGCGCCAGTACCAGCCGGTGCTGGCCTCGGTCGATCCCAAGACCCTGGGCAAGGACGCCAAGACCTTGCTGCAGGAATTCCTGCAGGGCCGCAAGCTGGCGCTGCCGGTATACACGGTGGTCGCCACGCATGGCGCGGCCCATAGCCAGCAGTTCGAAGTCGAGTGCGCCATTCCGGCGCTCGAGATCAAGGTGATGGCGCCTGGCGCCAGCCGCCGCGCCGCCGAGCAATCGGCGGCCAAGCTGGCGCTGGAGGCCGCGTTGGCCGTCAGCCCGGCGACCAAGGCTGCCCGCAAGTCGGGCAAGGCGCGCAAAACCGCGCAATTGTCGCTGCCGGTGGCAGTGGCTCAAGAGACTAAATGAGCGATACCCCTTTTCGTACCGGCTTCGTCGCCATCGTGGGCCGCCCCAACGTGGGCAAGTCCACCCTGACGAACGCCCTGATCGGTTCCAAGATTTCCATCGTGTCGCGCAAGGCGCAGACTACGCGCCACCGCATCCACGGCGTGTTGACGCGCGAGCACGAGCAGTTCGTATTCGTCGATACCCCCGGTTTCCAGACGCGGCATGGCGGCGCCATGAACCGCATGATGAACCGCGTGGTCACGCAGGCCCTGGCCGACGTGGACGTGGTGGTGCACGTGGTGGAAGCCGGCAAATGGTCCGAGGGCGATGCCAAGCTGCTGCCGCTCTTGCCCGCGCCGGAGCGCACCATCCTGGTCGTCTCCAAGATCGACGCACTGAAGAACCGCGACGACCTGTTCGCCTTCGTCTCCAAGATCATGGCGCTGCATCCGTTCGGCGCCGTGGTGCCCGTCAGCGCCACCAAGAACCAGCAGTTGGACCAGCTGCTGGAGGAAATCGCGTCGCGCCTGCCGGAAGGCGAGCCGATGTTCGAGGAAGACACGCTGACCGACCGTCCCATGCGCTTCATCGCTGCCGAATTGGTGCGCGAGAAGATCTTCCGCCTGGTCGGCGACGAACTGCCCTACGGCTGTACCGTCGTCATCGAGCAATGGGAAGAGACCAGCAAGGGTGCCAGCATCAATGCCTGCGTGGTGGTCGAGCGCGACAGCCACAAGCCCATCCTGTTGGGCGCGGGCGGCATGCACATGAAGCGCATCGCCACGGAGGCGCGGCAGGACATCGCCAAGCTGCTGGACAAGCCGGTGCACCTGGAGGTCTACATCAAGGTGCGCAAGGGCTGGTCCGACCGCGAGGGTGCGCTGCGCGATCTGGGCTATGAGTAGACGGGCGCCCCGCGTCCAGGATCGCCCCGGATATATGTTGCACGCCACAGCGTGGCGTGAGACATCCCTCATCGTTCAGACTTTCTCCCGCGATCACGGCTGTGTGGCCATGGTCGCCAAGGGCGCCAAGCGCCCGTATTCCGTCCTGCGTCCCGTGCTGTCCGCGTTCCAGCCGCTGCTGCTGTCGTGGACCGGCAATGGCGAGGTCAAGACGCTGACGCGCGCCGAGATCGCGGGCATCCGCCCGCTGACCGGCACCGCGCTGATGTCGGCCTGGTACATGAACGAGCTGCTGCTGCGGCTGCTGCCGCGCGAAGACGCCCACCCGCTGCTGTTCGACGCTTACGACTTCGCCTTGCAGCAGCTGTCCGGCGGCACCCGCGCTGCGGGCGCGCTGCGCCGTTTCGAATGGACGCTGCTGCGCGAGACCGGCTATGGCGTGGACGAGGATCCCCCCGATTTCGACGATGCGGCGATCGAGCCGGCCCTGCGCCGCGACCTGCGCGAACGGCTGGCCGAAATCCTGGCGGGCCGACCCTTGTCGACCCGGCGCGTGTTGCTGGACCTGCAACGCATCTGAGCGCAGCGCGATCCGGCCATGACCTTCACGCTCAAGCAGGTCGAGACCTTCCGCACCGTCTACGAAACGGAAAGCGTCACCGCCGCCGCCAGGCGGCTGGACGTGTCGCCCGCCACCGTCAGCGCGACCTTGGCGGCACTGGAAGCCAGCATCGAGCTGCGCCTGTTTGAGCGCGTGCGCCAGCGCATGCAGCGCACGCCCGAGGCGACGCTGTTGTATGAAGAAATCCGCCGCCTGAATGTCGGGCTGGAAAGCCTGGGCCGCAAGATCCGCGCCATCCGCGGCGCCGCGCAGCCGCGGCTGCGCATCGGCTGCATCCATGCCTATAGCGGCGCCATCATCAGCGACTCCATCGCGCGCTTTCGGGAACGCTATCCCGATACCGGCCTGTATCTGCAGATCCGGGATTCCAATACCTTGCGCGACATGGTGGTGTCGGGCGAACTGGACCTGGCGGCGGTGGCCGACGAATCCGAGCTGGAAGGCTTGCGCGGCCATCGGCTGGCCAGCCTGCGCGCCGTGGCGGTCTTTCCCAAGGGGCATCCGCTGGCGCGGCTGGAACAAGTGGATTTTTCGCACCTGGCCGACGCCGACGTGATCGCGCTGAACGCCGAGGACGGCTCGCGCAAGCGCCTGGACGCGCTGTTGGCGCAGGCGGGGCAAAGCCTGAAGGTGGCCATCGAGACGCCATATTCAAGCACGGTGTGCCAACTGGCGCTGGCGGGACACGGTGTGGGTATCGCCAACCCTGCGACGGCGGTCGGCATGGCGGCGGCGGGCTTGTGCTACCGCCCGCTGGCCGCGCCGGTGCATTTCGAATGCCACATGATCCTGCACGGCAGCCGCCCCTTGTCCGAGGCGGGCAAGTTCTGGGCGACCTGCCTGCGCGGCGCGCTGGCGCCGCTGGTGGAGAGCTTCGGCGTCTAGCGCGCCGAAGCCGTTCCCGGGACGCTAGCCGCGGCGGCCGTCCGAGGTCACGATCAATACCACGGACGACTCCGCGTCCAGCAGGCCCGAGCGCCGCAGCCGAGACACGGCAGCCAGCGCCGCGGCCGACGACAGTTCGCTCGCCAGGCCCATGCGTTCCAGCCGCTGCTGCGCTTGCGCGGCAGCGGCGTCCGAGATCTCCACCGGCGTGCCGCCCGAGCGCGTCAAGGCTTCCAGCGACTGCAGCGTGCTGGTGCTGCCTGCGATCGAATACTGGTCCGTCACGCCGTCCCATTGCTTGCGCGCGTCGCCCGTTGCGCGGGCGCGCGACAGGCGGGCGTACGGCTCCACCGCGTGCAGGCGCGGCAGACGCGCAATGCGGCCGGTTTGCAGCAGATGCTGCCAGCCCAGGAAGATGCCCCACAGCAGATCGCCGCGCGCGGTGGGCACCACGATGTCGCTGGGGACGCCGCAGCTTTCCAGGATTTCCAGCGCGATGGGCTTGTAGCCTTCCACGCCGTAGGGGTGGGTGCCGACAGGCGGATTCAGATAGTTGGTGCCGGCGAAGGCGCCGCGGTTGCGGCACAGGTCTTCGACATGGGGCCAGCGGCTCAGGCTGTCCTCGAAGGCGGTGAGCCGGGCGCCGAAGCGCTGCATGGCCTCGCGCTGCAAGGGCGGGCAATTGCTGGTGATGGCGATGTCGGCCTCCAGCCGCGCGGCGGCGCAATAGGCGGCCAGCGAGACGCCGGCATTGCCGCTGGAGGCGGCCGCCACGCGGGTGGCGCCGGCCAGGCGCGCGCGCGACACCAGTTGGGCCGCCATGCGGTCCTTGTGGCTGCCGGTGGGGTTGGCGCTTTCGCATTTCAGCCAGAGCTGGCCCACGCCTTCGGTCTGCGCCAGCGCGGGCACGGCGAGACAGGGGGTGGCGCCTTCGCCCAGCGTGACGGCGTTCAGCACCGGCAGGGGCATGGCGCCGTCGGCCGAGGGTTCGTACAGGCATTCCAGGCTGGCGGGGTGGCCGGCTTCCAGGCAGCTGGGGCAGCCTTCTGGGTAATCGGCTGGCGGCCACAGGCTGGCGCAACGGATGCAGCGCAGGCCGGACAAGCTAGGGTTCATCTGCATGTGTCAGTACTTCGAGGCTAGGGAATCGAGGGGAAGGGCGGGCGCGACCTGGATCAGGCAATCGCCGTCGTCGCTGCGGGCGATGGAGCGCAGGCAGACGACGGTGCCGGCTTGCAGGCTGGTCAGGGCGCGCGGCGCGGTATCGGGTCGGGCGGGTTCCATCAGTTGGCCGACGCGCTGGCGCGCATTGATCTGTTGCCCCAGTTCGACCGCGGGCACGAACACGCCGGCCTCGCTGGCGCGCACGGTGGCGGCGGGGACGTCCAGGTCGTAGAGGCGGACTTCGGGGCGGCGCGCGGGCGGCCGGTCGGGCAAAAGGCCGAGTTCGCCCAGGCAGCCCAGCAGGCCGTCGCGGCAGCGGTCGACCAGCGCCTGGCTGGTTTCGCGGCCCCCGCCGATCTCGGCGCTCAGGCGCAGCACCCCGTGGCGGCTGGCGGCGGCCGGCATGGAGCCGGACTCCGTGCCGCGGAAGTACATGCAGTCGGGCAGCCCGAAGGCGCGCGCCAGGGCGGGCAGGCGTTCGTCGTAGGCATCATTGCCGTAGCGCGTGATGACCGACGAGGGCAGGTAGCGCAGCGACGCGCCGCCGCTGTGCACGTCCACCAGCGCCTGTATGCGCGGCAACAGCCGGGCTTCCAGCGCGGCGGCCACGCTCTCCGTGTAGCCGCGCGCGGGGGCTCCCAAAAAAGCGCGGTTGAGGTTGCCGCCGTCGGACGGCGACAGGCGCGTGCCTGCCAGCGAGGCCTCGGCGTTGGCCGCGGGCAGCAGGTAGACCGTGCCGCGCCGCAGGATGCCGGGCAGCAGGCGCCACAGTTCCAGGATGGCGGCCTGGCCTTCCCATTCGTCGCCATGCACGCCCGCCATCAAGGCGACGGCGGGGCCAGGCCCCGCCTCGATCCGCAGCATCGGTATGGTGACGCGCCGGTAGGCCGACGCGTTGGTCGCCGCGGCGCAGGAGAAGTCCTCGCGGCTTACCGTGGCCATGCGGCGGCTCCTGCGCGTGTGGGGATCCGGTTCAATCCAGCGTGGTGCCGGCGGCCTTGATGATGCCTTCCCATTTGGGCAGCTCCTTGCGTATCTGGTTCTGTACGTCCTGCGGCGTGCCGCCCAGCGGTTCCTGGGAGCGGCTGCGCAGTTCCTTGCTGACGCTGTCCGAGCGCAGCGCCGCGTTCATCGCCGCGTTCAGCCGCGCGATGACCTCGGGCGGGGTGCCGGCGGGCGCGACCAGCGCGCTCCAGGCCGATTGTTCGTAATCGGGATAGCCTTGCTCCGCCACCGTCGGCACGTCCGGATTGGAGGCGGCGCGGGTCTTGGTGGTGACCGCCAGCGCGCGCAGGCGGCCGTCCTTCAGGTTGCCGATGAGCGGCGGCAGGTTTTCCATCATGGAATCGACATGGCCGCCCAGCAGGTCGGACAACTGCGCAGCCGTGGCCTTGTACGGGATCTGGCGCACGGCGGCGCCGGTCTGGGCGATGAAGAGCTTGACCCCGACTTCGCTGGTGGTGCCCGGGTCGGCCGAGGTCATCGTCAGGCGCTCCGGCTGGGCGCGGCTGGCTTCGATGAACCCCTTCAAGTCGCGATAGGGCGAGGACGCGTTCACCACGATGACGTTGGGCGTTTCGGCCACCAGCCCGATGGCGGCGATGTCGCGGTCCAGGTCGTAGAGTTGCTGCTTGAACAGGAACCGGTGCAGCACCAGCGTGCCGACGTGGGCATAGCCGATGGTGTAGCCGTCGGCCGCCGCGCGCGCCACAGCCTGGGTGCCGATGCGGCCGCCCGCGCCGACGCGGTTTTCCACGACCACGGGTTGGCCCAGCTGGCGGCTCATTTCCTGGCCCACCAGCCGTGCGGTGATGTCGGCGTTGCCGCCCGCTGCGGCCGGCACGATCAGGGTGATGGCGCGTTCCGGATAGGCGGCCAGCGCGACGGGCGCGGCCAGGCTGAGCAACAGGGAGGCAAGACAGGCGGTGCGTTTCATGGCGTTTCCCCAGGCATTGAGAGCTGCGCCATTGTGCGGTCGCGGCCCGGGGAATACGTTTGTTTCAATGAGATGGATGTTCAAAAAAATCTAAGATTTGTCCGCAATGCGACGGTCTGCGGTCCGTCCCAGCCCATGGCCTACCGCCGCGGCCGCCAGCGCGCACAGGGCGCCCAGCACGGCGATCAGGGCCGCGCCATAGCCCAGCATGTCCACGCCCGCCTTGACCCAGCCGCTGGCCGCGTCGCCCGCCCGGTAGACCACGGTATCGATGACGTTCTTGGTCTTGTACTTGTCTTCCGGCGAAACCGCCGTGAACAGCATTTCCCGCCCCGGCCGGATCAGCGCGTACTCGCCGACCCGGCGCACGATCATGGCCGCGGCCAGCACGCCGAAGACGGGAAAGGCCGCCAGCGCCAGGAAAGCGGCCGTCATCGTCAGCGGCACGGCGGTCAGCAGGAAGCGCAGCCCCAGGCGGGTGGCCACGCGTCCGGTGATGAAGAGCTGCGACAGTAGCGACAGCGCCTGCACCGAGAAGTCCAGCGCGCTGAAGACCCGGATGCGTTGCGCCGTGTCGGTGAAGGCATCCGCCACCAGCCGCGCCTGCTCCATGTAGAGAAAGGTGTTGAGCGTGGCCAGCAGGATCACCAGCAGCGAAATTCCCAGCAGAAAGGGAGACTGGAAAATGCGCGAGAGGCCCGCCAGGATCGAACCCTCCAGCGGCCTGCGCATGTCGTCCGCGGCAGCATCCTCGCGGTGGGCCGCACGCCAGCGCAGCAGCCAGCGCTTGAGGGGCAGGGTGGCGGTCAACAGCAGCGCCGACAGCAGCAACAGGCCGGCGGGACCGAGCACGCCAGCCAGCAGGCCGCCCAAAAGCGGGCCGGCCAGCCCGCCGGCGCTGGCGCCCGCGGCGATCAGCGCGAACAGGCGCTTGGCGGAATCCATGCGGAACACGTCGGCCATCAGGCTCCAGGCGATGGAGACGACGAACAGGTTGAAGACCGACAGCCACACATAGAAGCTGCGCGCCGCCCAGACGCTGCCGGGCCGCAGATGGAGCAGGGCGGCGAAACCGGCCATGCTGAGGGCGAAGGCGGCATAGACCCAGGTCACCAGCATGGCGCGAGGCACGCGCGCCGACAGCCAGCCGAACAGCGGCACCACGGCCAGCATGGCGACGAAGGTCGCGGTGAAGAGCCATTGCAACTGGTCGACGCCCGCCTGGATGCCCATGGTCTCGCGTATCGGCCGCAGCATGAAATAGCCGCAGAACAGGAAGAAGAAAAACGCGAAGCCGCAGGCTGCCGGCGCCAGTTCCTCCTGGAGTATGCCCAGCGCCTGCGCGGCGCGGGCTTGCAGGCTGCCGGGGGCCGACGCCATGGCGTCAGGCCAGCAGGGCAGCGATGCGTTCCCGCATGGCGGCGTCCGGCAGCGGCCCGAAGCCGGCCTGCGCGTTGTCCGCCATGTTGGCCGGCTTGGAGGTGGCCGGAATGACGGCGGTGACCGCGGGATGGCCGATGATGAATTTCAGGAAGATCTGCGCCCAGGACCCGCAATCGAGCTCGGCGGCCAGCGGCGGCAGCGCCATGCCCTTGACCCGGCGGAACAGCGCGCCGTCCTGGAACGGGCGGTTGATCAGCACTGCGACACCGTGGGCCTGGCAGGCGGGCAACAGGCGTTTTTCGGCGCCGCGGTCGGCCACGGACAGGTTGACCTGCAGGAAATCGGGCTTTTCCCGTTCCACCAGTTCGGTCAGCTCGTCGTGGGCGTGGTCGGTGTAGTGCGTGATGCCCAGGTAGCGGATCACGCGTTGCTGTTTCAGTTCGCGCAGCAGCGCCAGTTGGTTGGCGGTGTCGATCAGGTTGTGCACCTGGACCAGGTCGAGCTTGTCGCTGCCCAGCGCCTGTTGCGATTGGCGCACCTGGCGCATGGCCGATTCGTGGCCCTGCGTGCCGATCTTGGTCGCCAGGAAGGTCTTGCTCCGCAAGCCGCCGTCGCGCGCCAGCAGCGCGCCGGTGACCGCTTCCGCCTGCCCGTAGCTGGGAGCCGTGTCGATCAGCTTGCCGCCCTTTTGCAGCAGCGTGTCCAGCACCTGCGCCAGCGGCGCCATGGCGGCCTTGTCCGCGGGGGACACGTTGAAGGTGTCGGCGGTACCCAAGCCGATGACAGGCAGCGCCTCGCCAGAGGCGGGTATGTTCCGCCTGTGCATGGGCGTCACCACGCTGAGGGCGCGAGCCGGCAAGGCGGAACCGGTCAGGGCGGCGGCGGCAGCGGTCTGGAGGAAGCGGCGGCGGTCGGGCATGGCGTGGCTCCAGCGGGAGGGGGCGGGCGCGGCAAAGAAAAAGGGCCTGCACGTGAATGTAGGCCCAAGATAAAGAAAAAGAGCCTACACGTGAATGTAGGCCCAAGATAAAGAAAAAGAGCCTACATGTGAATGTAGGCTCTTTGTGCCGCTTTGGCAGCGTTTCGATTACTCGCGGTTGCCGCCGAAGATGCCCAGCAGCATCAGCAGGTTCGAGAAGACGTTGTAGACGTCCAGGTAGATGGCCAGCGTGGCGGACACGTAGTTGGTTTCGCCGCCGTTGACCACGCGCTGCAGGTCGACCAGCATGAAGGCCGAGAAGATGACGATGGCCAGGACCGAGATGGTCAGCATCAGCGCCGGCAGCTGCAGGAAGATGTTGGCCAGGGCCGCCACCAGGATCACGACCGCGCCGATGAACAGGAATTTCTGCAATCCCGACAGGTCGCGCTTGATGGTGGTGGCCAGCGTGGCCATCGTGCCGAACACGATCGCGGTGCCGCCGAAGGCCGTCATGACCAGCTGCGAGCCGTTGCTCATGCCCATGACGAAACCCAGCAGGCGCGACAGCATCACGCCCATGAAGAACGTGAAGGCCAGCAGCAGGACCACGCCCAGCGAGCTGTTCTTGTTCTTTTCGATCGCGAACATCAGGCCGAAGGCGCCCACCAGGAACACGATGGCGGACAGGCCGGGGCTTGCGCCCATGATGCGGTTGATGCCGGTGTACATGCCCACGGCCGCGCCCAGCACGGTCGGGATCAGCGAGAGCGCCAGAAGCCAATAGGTGTTGCGCAGCACCTGGTTGCGCGCGACCTCGCCCGGCGCGCCGGCCACGGCGCCGGAACGGTTAAAAGGGGACGGACGATATTCGTTCATTGAGAACTCCTGTGTGCGGCAGAGTAATGGTTGCCTAGAAGGCTTAGATGGGAAGGATACCTTACAGTTCCCTGAAGAATCCAGTTCTGCCTAGGATTAGACCAGAGGCGGGAAATAGGTTCCAGACGGGTCAACCCGGCCTGACGTCCTGCAGCACCCGGGCGACGATGCGCGGCAATTCCGCGTCCATGCGGGCCTGGATCTGTTCGATGGCTTCGGCCAGGGCCTCGCGCATCAGTTGCTCGACCTCGGCCTGCAGGCGGGCGCTCAGAACCGTGGCGTCCGGCGCGGCATAGGGCGTAGCAGGGACGGCGGCTGCCGGTGGAATGATATCAGGGGACGCATGGTCGCCGTCCGCCACTTCCGTCAGGAGCGGAAAGGCGTCGTCGTCATGATCCTGCGCGCCATCGTCGGCCAGTTCGGTCAGCACGGGCATGTCCGCGTCGTCCGGGGAAGCCGGCGGGTAGAGCGCGGGCTCGGCCCGCTGGGTCAGGGTAGGGATGCCGGGGTCGGCGTGGCGAGAGGGCATGATGGCTCCCGGATGATCGAGGTGGCGCGCCGCAAGGCCGGCGCGTTCAGCCGTCCGGCTGCTGGCGGCTGAGGTCGTGGCTTTGCGGCGTGTGGCCCGCGGCCAGGTAGGCTCGCCAGCGCTGGCGGGCGGCCTGCTTGTCCTCGGGGTCATCCGAGACGATTTCAAGCAGGCGCTCGAAGGCTTCGAAACCCGGAGGGCAGTCGAGGTCCAGGTTCAGCAGCCAGGACGGCTGGGGCTGTCCGCCCTGGCCCGCCGCGGCGGCCGCCTGTTGCGGATCGCCGGCGGTGAGAATCACCGGGGTCTCGCCCGCCAGCGGATCGTTGGCCAGCACGTGCGGCACGAAAGACGTGTCGTCGAAGGCCCAGAGCATGCGGTCAAACGCGGCCAGGCGGGAGCCATCCCTACAGTACACCACCAGCCGCTGCCCTGCCAGGTAGCGCTTGCGCACCACCTGGCAGGCGGTGCGCAAGCGGTCGGGCGCGCCGAAGGCGAAGTCGATGCGCGTCATGCCGGGTTCCGTTGCTGCCGTTTCAAGCCTGGTCCAGCAGGTACTGCATCAGGAGCGGCACGGGGCGGCCAGTGGCGCCCTTGTCCTTGCCGCCGCGCCAGGCGGTGCCGGCGATGTCCAGGTGGGCCCAGCGGTACGAGGTGGCAAAGCGCGACAGGAAGCAGGCCGCCGTGACCGCGCCCGCCGGAGGACCGCCGATGTTGGCGAGATCGGCGAAGTTGGACTTGAGCTGTTCCTGGTAGGCGTCGTCCATCGGCATGCGCCATGCGGTGTCCAGCGACTGGCGGCCGGCCGCGGCCAGCGCGTCGGCCAGGGCGTCGTCCTTGGAGAACAGGCCGCTGTTGACGTTGCCCAGGGCCACCACGCAAGCGCCGGTCAGGGTGGCGATGTCGATGACGGCGGACGGCTTGAAGCGTTCGGCGTAGGTCAGCGCGTCGCACAGCACCAGGCGGCCTTCGGCGTCGGTGTTCAGGATTTCGATGGTCAGGCCGGCCATGCTGGTGACCACGTCGCCCGGCTTGTTGGCCTTGCCGCTGGGCAGGTTTTCGCAAGCGGGGATCAGGCCCACCACGTCCAGCGGCAGCTCCAGTTCGGCCAGGGCGCGGAACGAGCCCAGCACGCTGGCGGCGCCGCACATGTCGTACTTCATTTCGTCCATGGTGGCGGCGGGCTTGAGCGAGATGCCGCCGGCATCGAAGGTGATGCCCTTGCCGACCAGCACAATGGGGCCTTGCGCGCCCTTGGCGGTCTTCTTGGCGGTCTTGCTGCCGGCATGGCGCAGGACGATGAAGCGCAGCGCTTCCTCGGAACCGCGCGCGACCGACAGGAACGAGCCCATGCCCAGCGCTTCGACCTGCTTGCGGTCCAGCACTTCCACCTTCAGCGACTTGAACTCGCGGGCCAGGCGCTTGGCCGTTTCGCCCAGGTAGGTCGGCGTGCAGATATTGCCGGGCAGGTTGCCTAGCGTGCGGGTCAGGTCCATGCCGTTGGCGATGGCGCCGCCTTCGCGCAGGCCCTTCTGGGCCTGGGCCGCGTCGGCGCGCTCGACCACCTGGACGATCTTCTTGAGCTTGGGACGGGCGTCGCGGTCGGGCTTGCCGAAGCTGGCGTCGTAGTGATAGGTGGCGTTGCCGGCTGCGATCGCGGCGCTGCGGGCGCGCGCGATGACGGCCACGTCCGCGATCGGGTTGGCGACCAGCGTGGACACGCCTTCGGCCAACTGGGCCGATACGCAGGCCGCGGCGAAGGCCTGCTCGGCCGAAGCGTGGGCGCGGGCCGAATATTCTTCCTGCTTGCCCAGGCCGACCAGCACCACGCGCTGCGCGGACACGCCGGGCAGGTTGCGCAGGGTCAGCGTGGAGCCGGCGCGGCCGCGGAACTCGGCCTTGACCACCGAACGCACGGCGCCGTTGGAAGCGCGGTCGATGAGATCGGCGGCGGGGCTCAACACGCCTTCCGCATAGACCCCGACGGCCAGGGCGGCGGTCTTGACTTGGTGCAGGGAAGCAGTGGTCTGTGTGCTAAATTCCATGAGGGTTTCCCGTGTACGTCTGTGTAGAATGCGGTCGATTATCCCGCATATTCTCCCATGTCTCTATTCAAACGCTCTGTCGTCAGCGAGATCACCAGTCACGCTGGCGTTGTCTTTTCCACGTTGCTCATCGTATGGCTCAGCGTGCTGCTCGTGCGCCTGCTCGGCGAAGCCGCGGGCGGCAACATCGGGGCGGACGTCGTGGTGGTGCTGGCCGCGCTGTCGACCATCACCGCATTGCCGACCATTCTCGCGGTCTCCGTCTTCATCGCGGTCCTCACCACCGTCACCCGCAATTACCGCGAATCCGAAATGGTGGTGTGGTTCGCCAGCGGCCTGTCGCTGGCCGATTGGTTCCGGCCGGTGCTGCGCGTCGCCATCCCGGTGGCACTGGCGGTGGCGGGGCTGACACTGGTGGCGGCGCCCTGGGCGTACCGCCAGATCGGCGAATACCATGAACGCTTCGAGCAGCGGTCCGACCTGTCCAAGGTCACGGCCGGCCAGTTCGCGGAATCGTCCGGCGGCAACCGTGTGTTCTTCGCCGAGGATCCCCTGGAACCCAGCGACGAACTGGGCAACGTGTTCGCGCGCGAAAATGGCCCCGAATGGCTCAGCGTGCTGACCGCCAGCAAGGCCCACAGCGAAACTTTGCCCAATGGCGACCGCTTCCTGGTGCTGGGCGAAGGCCATCGCTATGACCTGAAGCCGGGCACGCCCGAGATCCGGCTGGTGCACTTCGACAAGTACGGCCTGCGCCTGGAAAGCAAGTCGGGCGGAGATCCCGTGGCCGAAGCGCGCGCCAACGCGGAACGTTCCGCCAAGGCGCGCACCACCTCGCAACTGATCGCGGACAACACCAACAGCAGCTGGTCGCAAGTGATGTGGCGGGTCTCGCTGCCGCTGGCCGCGCTGAACCTTGCGCTGCTGGCGATTCCGCTGGGCGCCGTCAATCCGCGCCTGGGGCGTTCGGGCGACCTGCTCATCGCCGGCCTGGTGGGCCTGCTCTACATGAACCTGATGAACCTGTCGCGCGCCTGGATCTCCAACGGCAAGCTGAGCTTCGGCGTGGGCGTGTGGGCGATCCATGCCTTGGTGGCGATGCTGACCTTCTTCCTGCTGATGCGGCGCTTGCGCGTGAAGGCGCCCAAGAACAGCGCCTGACGCCGGCACATCCAACGCCTTGCGGCCCGCCCAGCGCGGGCCGCGGCTTTTTCAGGGCAGGTACTTCATCGTGCCGCCCTTGCCGGCCAGCAGGTCGGCGTTCTTTAGCACCGACTTGCGGATGAATTCCCACAGGGCCGTCACGCGCTTGAGCTTGCGCAGGTCTTCATGG
The DNA here is from genome assembly GCF_029839485.1 of Achromobacter sp. GD03932. Lineage (NCBI taxonomy): Bacteria > Pseudomonadati > Pseudomonadota > Betaproteobacteria > Burkholderiales > Alcaligenaceae > Achromobacter > Achromobacter sp. GD03932. Next base: position 53,847 of record NZ_JAOCAT010000009.1, on the reverse strand, counting down.
CAATACATCCAGAACGAGCGCGTGATCTCGACCTCGTCCGCCAGCACCGGCGTGAGCCGCGGGTCCTGCGCGGCGATGAAGCAGGGCAGGATCGCCAGCGACTGGCCCTGCAGCGCGGCGTGGTACTGCGCCACCACGCTGGTGCTGCGCAACACCACCTTGCTGGCGGGCAGCAGGTCTTCCAGATAGCGCAGCCGCTCGCTGAACAGCAGTTCGTCGACGTAGCCGATGAAGGTGTGGTCGGCCAGGTCCGCGCGCTCGCGGATCGGCGGGTGGCTGGCCAGATAGCCGGGCGTGCCGTACAGGCGCAGCGTGTAGTCGCACAGCTTGCTGCACACATAGGGGCCGCGCTGGGGGCGTTCGATGGTGATGGCCAGGTCGGCTTCGCGCTTGGACAGGCTGACAAAGCGCGGCACCGGCAGGATGTCCAGCGTGATGTGCGGATAGCGCCGCTGGAAGTCCGCCGCCAGCGGCGTCAGCACATAGCTGCCGAAGCCCTCGGTGGCGCCGATGCGCAAATGCCCCGACAGCGCCTGGCCGATGCCCGACAGGTTTTCGCGGGCGGAGTGCACCGTGCTCTCCATCTGTTCGGCATGCACGAACAGGCGCTGGCCGTCTTCGGTCAGCACGAAGCCCGCGCTGCGCGACTTCTCGAACAGCAGGGTGTCCAGCTCCGCTTCCAGCGCGCGGATGCGCCGCGACACCGTCGTGTGCTCGACGCCAAGCTTGCGCGCCGCGGCGCTCACCCGCTGGGTGCGGGCCACTTCCAGGAAATATCTCAGGCTGTCCCAATCAAGCACTTTCCGGTTCTCCAGGCCCGGCTGCGCGCTGCGCCGCCGGTCAAATTTTGCTTGTGCATGAATGCACAAGGAATGTGCATTTCTAGTGTTGCTTGTTGATTTTCACACATCTACACTGGGTCGGCGGGCTTGGGGCCTGTAGCCAGGCTCTCCGGGGTCTGAACCCCCCGGGACCGCAGGCCGCGAAGACGGCGCCATAACGCATAAAACTCAGGAGACAAATCCATGAAATTGCACGCACGCGGGCTGGCCGTAGGCTTGTGTCTGGGCGCCGCATTGGTCGGCCAGGCGCAGGCGGCGGATAAGCCGCCAGTGAAGATCGGCATTCTGACGGACATGTCTGGCACCTACGCCGGCATGGGCGGGCCTGGTTCGGTGGCGGCGGCGCAGTTGGCCATCGACGACTGCCTGGCCGCGGAATGCAAGGGCATGAAGATCGAGCTGGTGTCCGCGGACAACCAGAACAAGGCCGACGTGGGTGCGGCCAAGGCGCGCGAATGGTTCGACCGCGACGGCGTCACCGCCATCGCCGACCTGACCAATTCCGCGGTGGCGCTGGCGGTGCAGGGCATCGCGCGCGAAAAGAACAAGGTGGTGATGTTCTCCGGTCCCGCCACCACGGCGCTGACCAACAAGGAATGCTCGCCGGTGGGCTTTCACTGGATGTTCGACACCTACTCGCAGTCCGCGGGCGGCGCCAAGGCCACGGTGAAGGCGGGCGGCAAGTCCTGGTACTTCATCACCGTGGACTACGCCTTCGGCCACTCGCTGGAAGCCGACACGGCCAAGGCCGTGCAGGCGCTGGGCGGCACTGTGGCCGGCAGCGTGCGCCATCCCCTGAACGCCCCGGACTTCGCGTCCTACCTGCTGCAGGCGCAGGCCTCCAAGGCCCAGGTCGTGGCCCTGGCCAATGGCGGCCAGGACACCGTCAACGCGGTCAAGCAGGCGCGCGAATTCGGCATCGTGGCCGGCGGCCAGCGCCTGGTGTCGCTGCTGATTTTCCTGTCGGACCTGCGCGCGCTGGGCCTGGAAAGCGCTCAGGGCCTGTCCTACGTGGACGGCTTCTACTGGGATTACGACGATGCCACGCGCCAGTGGTCCGCGCGCTTCGAGAAGGCCTTCCGCGGCCTCAAGCCGACCATGACGCAGGCGGGCGTGTACTCCAGCGTGCGGCATTACCTGCGCTCGGTGGCCGCTTCCGGCAGCACCGACGGCAAGGTGGTGGCCGACAAGATGCGCGCGCTGCCCATCGAGGATCCGATCATGCGCAACGCTTCCATCCGTCCCGATGGCCGTGTGATCCACGACATGTACCTGTATGAAGTGAAGAAGCCGTCCGAGTCCAAGGGCGGTTGGGACTATTCCAAGCTGGTGGCCACCATTCCGGCCGCCGAAGCCTTCCAGCCCTTGGCGGATTCGAGCTGCCCGCTGGTCAAGAAGTAAACCCGGGGCGCCGGCAGGCCCTTGCCGCCGGCGCCTCACCATCCATGTATGCGGATTCCATCCGCATCGACCATGCAGTGTGAGGAGCATCAAATGAGTGAAGTCCCCCGCGTTCCGCTATTGATCGGCGGCAAGCTCGTGCAGTCCAAAACCACCGAATGGCGGGACGTGATCAATCCCGCTACCCAGGAGGTCGTCGCCAAGGTGCCCTTCGCCACGCGCGAAGAGCTGGACCTGGCCGTCTCCAACGCCAAGGAGGCTTTCAAGACCTGGCGCAACAGCGGGCAGGGCGCTCGCATGCGCGTCATGCTGAAGTTCCAGGAACTGCTGCGCGCCAACTCCGGCAAGCTGGCCGAAATGATCACCCGCGAGCACGGCAAGACCCTGCCGGACGCCGAGGGCGAAGTCGGCCGCGGCCTGGAAGTGGTGGAGCACGCCTGCTCCATCGCCAACCTGCAACTGGGCGAATACGCCGAGAATGCCGCTTCCGGCATCGACGTCTACACGCTGATCCAGCCGCTGGGCGTGTGCGCGGGCATCACCGCGTTCAACTTCCCGGTCATGCTGCCTTGCTTCATGTTCCCGATCGCCGTGGCCTGCGGCAACACCTTCGTCCTCAAGCCTTCCGAGCAGGATCCGACGTCCTCGCTGTTCCTGGCGCAGCTGGCGCTGGAAGCCGGCCTGCCGCCGGGCGTGCTGAACGTGGTGCACGGCGGCCCGGAAACCGCCAACGGCCTGTGCGAACACCCCGACATCAAGGCGGTCTCGTTCATCGGCTCGACCCGCGTCGGCACCGAGATCTACAACCGCGCCTCCGCCGCGGGCAAGCGCTGCCAGTCCATGATGGGCGCCAAGAACCACTGCGTGATCCTGCCGGACGCCGATCCCGAGGTCGCGCTGAACCAGCTGGTGGGCGCTGCCTTCGGCGCTGCCGGCCAGCGCTGCATGGCCTCGTCCGTGGCCGTGCTGGTGGGTGAAGCCCGCAACTGGCTGCCTGACTTCGTCGAACGCTCGAAGAAGCTCAAGGTCAATTCCGGCATGGACCGCGAGGCCGATCTCGGTCCCCTGGTCTCGCCCAACGCCAAGAAGCGCGTCGAAAGCCTGATCCAGAAGGGCGTGGACGAAGGCGCCAAGCTGCTGCTGGACGGCCGAAGCCTGAAGGTCGCCGGTTTCGAGCAGGGCAACTTCGTGGGCCCGACGATTTTCGACGGCGTCACCGAAAACATGACCATCTACACCGAGGAAATCTTCGGGCCGGTCCTGTGCGTGGTGGGCGTTGAAACGCTGGAGGACGCGGTCGCGTTCATCAACCGTAATCCCAACGGCAACGGTGTGGCGCTGTTCACCCAGGATGGCGGCGCGGCGCGCTACTTCCAGAACAACATCGACGTCGGCCAGGTCGGCATCAATGTGCCGATCCCGGTGCCGGTGGCCTGGTTCAGCTTCACCGGTTCGCGCGGTTCCAAGCTGGGCGACCTGGGCCCCAACGGCAAGCAGGCCGTGCAGTTCTGGACGCAGACCAAGACCGTCACCGCGCGCTGGTCGGCCCATGCCAAGAGCGTGAATACCACGATCTCGATGCGCTGAACTGGGGACGCCTTGCATGTAAGCTTATATAAATAAGTTATATAACAAGGCGCCCTTATTACTTATAATTGGCCCGTCTAACAGGGGCCAATTCATGAACCTGCAGCAATTTCGTTTTGTCCGCGAAACCATCCGGCGCGACTTCAATCTGACCGAAGCCGCCCGGATGCTCTACACCTCGCAGCCCGGCGTTTCCAAGGCGATCATCGAGTTCGAGGACGAACTGGGCATCAAGATCTTCGAACGGCACGGCAAGCGCATCAAGGGGCTGACCAAGCCCGGCCTGGCGGTGTCGCAGGTCATTGACCGCATCATGCGCGAAGTGGACAACCTGAAGAAGGTCAGCGACGAGTTCGCGCGCCGCGACGAGGGCGGCCTGGTCATCGCTTGCACCCACACCCAGGCGCGCTATCTGCTGCCCCGCGTGATTCCCGCATTCCGCAAGCAATTCCCCAAGGTGCACCTGTCGCTGGCCGAAGGCAGCCCCGCGCAACTGGCCGAAATGGTCCTGCACGAGCAGGCCGACCTGGCACTGGCGACGGAATCGCTGGCCTTGACGCCGGGCCTCGCGACCTTGCCGGTCTATGCCTGGGAACACACCGTGGTGGTGCGCCCGGATCATCCCCTGGCCGAACTGACCTCCAGCGCCGCCAAGCGCCTGTCGCTGGCGCAACTGGCCGAATATCCCATCGTGACCTATGACCGCGCCTTCACCGGCCGCAGCACCATTGATGAGATCTTCGCCAACCAGGGCATCCATCCCGACATCGTGCTGGAAGCCATCGATGCCGACGTCATCAAGACCTATGTCGACGTGGGCCTGGGCATCGGCATCATCGCTGGCGTGGCCTACGATCCGCGCCGCGACAGCAATCTGGTGGGCCTGCCGGTGGGCCATCTGTTCGGCACGCATACGACCCGCGTGGGCGTGAAGGCAGGGGTGTTCCTGCGCGACTACGTCTATACCTTCCTGGAGATGCTGGCGCCTTCGCTGACCCGCGCGGTGGTGACGGAAGCGGTGCAGGGGACGCCCAAGTAGCAGGCCGTTTCCTCGGGGATTGGAGGCGCGACGCCGTTGGGTGGCGCGCCTTTTTCTTGCCGCGACACGGTCCGCCCTATCCCCTTCCATATGCTCATAAAAATAATTAAATAAGAACGGATCTCATTTGAGTTGACTAAAAAATAGGAATCATTATCATTACATCCAGTCTCAACGACCCAGTGAGGTTCATCATGACGGCAGGATTAAGTGCAGTGGTAGTGGGCGCCGACCGCCTCGGCAACATTCCGGATCTGCTCAAAGGGCACAACATTTCGATCACGCACCACATCAGCGGGCGTGATCCCTCGCATCAAAAGAAGACGTTGCAACTGCCCTCGGGCACCCAGCTGGTCATCCTGCTGACCGACTTCCTGGGCCATAACGTCATGAAAACCTTCCGCAACGCCGCGCAACGTGGCGGTATCCGGGTCGTCGCTTGTCGACGTTCGGTGTGCAGCATGCAGCAGGCCCTGCAGCAATGCGGCCTGTGCCAGCGGGCAGGCTCGGTGCACTGAAAACACGGTCTGCCGCCGCCTAACAAAAACTGGGGAGGCCGGAACGGCCTGCGGCCCAAAACGCCGCGAAGAGATGTAAAAAAACGCCGCCGGACTGGAAAGTCCGGCGGCGTTTTGCTTGTGGCGGGGAGAGCCTGGCGGCTATCCTGGGGGCGTATCAGTTGGAGGCGCGGGCGGAAGCCATCAGGCTGTTGTCCAGGCGGCGCGCGCCGTTGTAGCGCTTGGACCAGTAGGCCATGGTCATGTTTTCCACGCGGACCACGCCGCCGGCGCTGGGCGAGTGCACGAAGCGGTCGTCGCCCAGGTAGATGCCCACGTGCGAGTAGCGGCGGCCCAGCGTATTGAAGAAGACCAGGTCGCCGGCCTTCAGTTCATTCTTGGCGATCGAGACGCCTTGCTGCGCCATTTCGGCGGCGTTGCGGGGCAGTTTCAGGCCCAGCGAGCGTTCGGCGGTGTACGTGACCAAGCCGCTGCAGTCGAATCCGGTGTCGGGGGAGTTGCCGCCGAAGCGGTAGCGGATGCCAAGATGGTTCAGGGCTTCGCTGACCAGGGCGTTGTCGCTATTGACGCCCGAGTGGGTCTTCTGGCGTTCGCGCTTGAATTTCTGGCTTACCAGTACGCCGATGGGATCATCGGAGGTGGCGACCCATTCCGTCTCGTAGGGGTCAATCTCGGACGTATGGGCGGTTGACTTTTGATTTGTAGCGGCACAACCTGCCAGACCCACCACGCATGCAACCAACGCCAGCAAGCGCAGACCGCGAGTTGCTTGGCCGGAGGAAGGATTCAGTCTCGCGTGGTTGGAGTGTCGATGCATGCGCCTGGGGGTGATTTGCAGATAACGGCAAAAAACACGGAATTCGCCGTGAATGTGGCCGAGATGTCAGCAAAATCAACATTGTTCTACAACTTCGCGGGGATTCTACCAAACTTTTAAGACCAGTTCGTTACGAAACCGGCGTTAATGTCCATGCAGCGTGGACATTTGGTAGAACATTTTGACTTGCGGCAAGCCTCGTGCAAGGTTTGCCTACCAGAATGGCCGAAGGATCGGAGAAGAAATCAATCAGCCTTAAGGCCTAAGAAAGATAACAGGAGACATAAATGCAAAAAACCCGGGATTTCCATTACCGCTCGATACACGACCGCGACGCTTTCTGGCGGGAAGAGGCCGGCCGCATCCACTGGGAGACGCCTTTCGAGTCCGTGCTGGACTTCTCCCGGCCGCCGTTCGCCAAGTGGTTCACGGGCGGGCGCACCAATCTCTGCTACAACGCCGTCGACCGCTGGCTGCCGACCCAGGCCGACGCGCCGGCCCTGATCTGGGTGTCCACCGAGGTCGACCGGGAGCGTGTCTACACGCGCCAGGAAATGTACGAAGAGGTCAACGCCGCCGCGGCCATGCTCAAGGAGCTGGGGGTGGGGCGCGGCGACCGGGTGCTGCTGTACATGCCCATGGTGCCGGAAGCCGTGTTCACCATGCTGGCGTGCGCGCGGATCGGCGCGGTGCACTCGGTGGTGTTTGGCGGCTTCGCCTCGGTCAACCTGGCCCAGCGCATCGACGACGCGGCGCCCAAGGTGGTGGTCTGCACCGACGGCGGTTCGCGCGGCGGCAAGGTCGTGCCCTACAAGCCCCTGCTGGACCGCGCACTGGCGCTGGCCAAGACGCCGCCGGCCTCGGTGGTGGTGTTCGACCGCGGCCTGGCGCCATTCGAACCCGTCGCAGGACGCGACCTGGATTACGCGACCCTGCGCCAGCGGCATCTGGGCGCGCGGGTGCCTGTGGAATGGCTGGAGTCCTCGGAGCCCAGCTACATCCTCTATACCTCCGGCACCACCGGCAAGCCCAAGGGCGTGCAGCGCGATACCGGCGGCTACGCCGTGGCGCTGGCCTCGTCCATGGAATACCTGTTCGACGGCCGCGCTGGCGATACCTTCTTCTGCACCAGCGACATCGGCTGGGTGGTCGGCCACTCCTACATCATCTACGGCCCCCTGATCGGCGGGCAGGCGACGGTGCTGTATGAAGGCACGCCGGTGCGTCCGGACGGCGCCATCCTGTGGAAGCTGGTGGAGCAGTTCGGCGTGAACACCCTGTTCTCGGCGCCGACGGCGGTGCGCGTGCTCAAGCGCCAGGATCCGGAGCTGCTCAAGCGCCACGACCTGTCCTCGTTGCGCGCGGTCTACCTGGCGGGCGAACCGCTGGACGAACCGACCGCGCAATGGATTTCAGGGGGCCTGGGCAAGCCCATCATCGACAATTATTGGCAGACGGAATCGGGCTGGCCGATCCTGTCGGCCCAGCCTGGCGTGGAAAAAGTCCCGACGCGCTTCGGCAGCCCGTCGTTCCCGGTGTACGGTTTTGACGCGCGCATCGTCAGCGAGTCCACCGGCGAGGACCTGGGCCCCGACCAGAAAGGCGTGGTGGCCATCGTGCCGCCGCTGCCGCCGGGCGCCATGTCCACCATCTGGGGCGACGACGAGCGTTTCGTGCAGACCTACTTCACGTCCATTCCCGGCCGCCAGGTGTATTCGACATTCGATTGGGGGCTGGTGGACGCCGACGGCTACTGGTTCATCCTGGGCCGCACGGACGATGTGATCAACGTGGCGGGCCACCGGCTGGGTACGCGCGAGATCGAGGAATCCGTCAACAGCCACAACGCGATTGCCGAGTGCGCGGTGGTGGGCGTGGCGGACTCGCTCAAGGGCCAGGTCGCGATGGCGTTCGCCGTGCTCAAGAATCCCGCCGGGGCCGAGACTGAAGAAGGGGCAAAGCGCCTGGAAGGCGATATCATGCGGCTGGTGGAAGAGCAGCTGGGAGCGGTGGCGAGGCCCGCCAGGATCCGGTTCGTGGGCGCATTGCCCAAGACCCGTTCCGGCAAGGTCCTGCGCCGCGCGATCGTCGCGGTATGCGAAGGACGCGATCCCGGCGATCTGACCACCATAGAAGATCCCACCGCCCTGGAACAAATAAAGGAGTCGCTGCAATGAATACCAAGCCCGTGCTGAGCGCCGAAGACGTCAAGAAGATTTTGGCTGCGGCCGAAGCACACGCCCTGCAGAACAAGTGGGCCGTTACGATCTCCGTGGTCGATGATGGCGGCCATCTGCTGGGCATGCTGCGCCTGGACGGCGCGGCTCCGATTTCGGCGCACATCGCGCCGGCCAAGGCCAAGACCGCGGCGCTCGGCCGCCGCGAATCGCGCGTCTACGAGGAAATGATCAACAACGGCCGCTACTCGTTCCTGTCGGCCCCCTTGATCGACGGCCTGCTGGAAGGCGGCGTGCCGGTCGTGGCCGATGGCCACGTGGTCGGCGCGGTCGGCGTGTCGGGCGTGAAGTCGAGCGAAGACGTGCTGATCGCTCAAGCTGGCATCGCCGCCCTGGGCCTATGAGCCACGGCGAGCCGTCGGATGCGCCGGCCGGCGCGTCCGCGCAGAACGCCGGGCCAGGGGGCGACGGCCCCCTGAATCCCGGTGTGGCCAAACGCGAGGTCTGGGCCTGGGCCATGTACGACTTCGCCAATTCCGGCTACACCACCGTGATCCTCACGGCGGTGTTCAGCACTTATTTCGTCGGTGTGGTCGGCGGGCGCGCCCCGTGGGCCACGCTGGCCTGGACCGCGGCGCTGTCGCTGTCCTACCTGCTCATCATGCTGACCATGCCCACGCTGGGCGCCCGCGCCGATGCGCGCGCCAGCAAGCGCCGCTTGCTCTTTACGAGCACGGTGGGCTGCGTGGCCGCCACGCTGGTGCTGACGCAGGCTGGGCCTGGGGACGTCTGGCTGGCGCTGGCCGCCATCGTCGTTTCCAACTACTGCTATTGCGTCGGCGAGTCCGTGGTCGCGGCCTTCCTGCCGGAACTCGCGCGGCCCTCCGCGCTGGGGCGGGTTTCGGGCTGGGGCTGGAGCTTCGGCTATTGCGGCGGCATGCTCACGCTGGGCCTGTCGCTGGTGGTCGTGACGCTGGCCGAGGGGCGCGGTGAAACCGCCGAGCATTTCGTGCCGTGGGTGATCGTGGTCACCTGCGCGGTGTTCGCGCTGGCGGCGCTGCCATCCTTCTTCCTGCTGCGTGAACGCGCGAAGCCGCAGGCCGGCAAGCAGGAAGCGCTGCACATGCTCAAGCGCCTGGCCTATGCCTGGCGCGAAACCGGCCAGCACTTTCCGGAGTTCCGCCGCCTGCTCATGTGCATCGCCTGCTACCAGGCGGGGATTTCGGTGGTAATCACGCTGGCGGCGGTCTATGCCTCGGAGGTCATGGGCTTTACCACGCCGCAGATCATGCTGCTGGTGTTCACCGTGAACATCGGCGCGGCGGCCGGCGCGTTTTCGTTCGGCTACGTGCAGGACCGCATTGGCCACAAGCCGGCGCTGGCCCTGACGCTGTGCGGCTGGATCCTGATGGTGCTGGTGGCCTACGCCGCCGTGACCGCGCCCGTGTTCTGGGTCGCCGCCACCTTGGCCGGGTTGTGCATGGGCACCACGCAGAGCGCCGGCCGCGCCATGACCGGCGCCCTGGCCCCCGCCGGCCGGCTGGCCGAGTTCTATTCGCTGTGGACCTTCGCGGTGCAGTTGGCCGCGGTGATCGGTCCGCTGACCTACGGCCTGGTGACCTGGGCCACGCACGGCAACCACCGGCTGGCGATCCTGGTCACCGGCCTGTTCTTCGTGGGCGGCCTCATCCTTTTGTCGCGCGTGGACGTGAAGCGCGGGCTGGAACGGCGCGCCGCCTGAGGCGTGCGGGTCGCGCAGGCTGCTATCCTTATGGACTGTCCGGTGCCGCCGCGTCGAGAGCGCGGCGGCACGCCTTGATTACCCCGCGCCGGCCTTGCGCCGCGGGCTCCGGCCCGCATTTTGCGTAAGGTGCCCGTAAGAGCGTGGCGATACGGTTGCGGTTGGGTAATGAACAAGCGGCACAAACAAACAGAATTACCGATTGGAGACAAAGATCATGTCGAACGCTATTGAGTCCGTACTGGTGGAAACCCGGGTGTTCCCGCCGCCCGAGCGCGCTGCGGAAGGCGCCGCGATTCCCAGCATGGAGGCCTACAACGCGCTGTGCGCGCAGGTCGAGAACGATTTCGACGGATTCTGGGCCGGGCAGGCGCGCGATAACCTGCAATGGACCAAGCCGTTCACGCAGGTCCTGGACGAATCGGACGCGCCGTTCTACCGCTGGTTCGGCGATGGCGAACTGAACGTGTCGGCCAACTGTCTGGACGTGCACCTGACCAACGGCAACGCCGACAAGACCGCCATCATCTTTGAAAGCGACGACGGCAAGGTCAACAAGGTCAGCTACCGCGAATTGCTGGCGCGCGTCTGCCGCTTCGCCAATGGCATGAAGGCGCTGGGCTACAAGAAGGGCGACCGCGCCATCATCTACATGCCCATGTCGATCGAAGCCGTGGTGGCCATGCAGGCCTGCGCGCGCCTGGGCGTGACGCACTCGGTGGTGTTCGGCGGCTTCTCGGCCAAGAGCCTGCAGGAGCGCATCATGGACGTGGGCGCGTCGCTGGTCATCACCGCCGACGAGCAGGTGCGCGGCGGCAAGACCATACCGCTCAAGCCCGCGGTCGAGGAAGCCTTCACCATGGGCGGCTGCGAGGCCGTGACCAAGGTCATCGTGTACCGCCGCACCGGCGGCAAGGTGCAATGGAACGAAGGCCGCGACCTCTGGATGCATGACGTCGAGGCCGGCCAGCCCGACACCTGCGAGCCCGTGCCGGTCAACGCCGAGCATCCGCTCTTCATCCTCTATACCTCCGGCTCCACCGGCAAGCCCAAGGGCGTGCAGCATTCCTCGGCAGGCTATCTGCTGTGGGCGCTTTTGACCGTGAAGTGGACCTTCGACGCCCGCAAGGACGACGTGTACTGGTGCACGGCCGACGTGGGTTGGGTTACCGGCCACACCTACATCACTTACGGCCCGTTGGCGGCGGGCCTGACGCAGGTGGTGTTCGAAGGCGTGCCGACCTATCCCAACGCCGGCCGCTTCTGGGACATGATTGCGCGCCACAAGGTCACCACGTTCTACACCGCGCCCACCGCGATCCGCTCGCTGATCAAGGCCGCCGAGGCCGCGCCCGAAGCGCATCCGCAGAACTACGACCTGGACAGCCTGCGCATCATCGGCACGGTGGGCGAACCCATCAATCCCGAAGCCTGGATGTGGTATCACAAGAACATCGGCCGCGAGCGCTGCCCCATCGTGGACACCTGGTGGCAGACCGAGACCGGCGGCCACATGATCACGCCGCTGCCGGGCGCCACGCCGACCAAGCCGGGTTCCTGCACCTTGCCGCTGCCGGGCATCGCCGCGGCCATCGTCGACGAGACGGGTGGCGATGTGGAGCAGGGCAATGGCGGCTTCCTGGTCATCAAGCGTCCGTGGCCCGCCATGATCCGCAACATCTGGGGCGACCCGGAACGTTTCAAGAAGAGCTACTTCCCCTCGGAACTGCGCGGCTACTACCTGGCCGGCGACGGCGCGCAGCGCGATGCGGACGGCTATTTCTGGATCATGGGCCGCATCGACGACGTGCTGAACGTGTCCGGCCACCGCCTGGGCACGATGGAAGTCGAATCCGCGCTGGTGGCGCACGAGCTGGTGGCGGAAGCCGCCGTGGTGGGCCGCCCGGACGACACGACGGGCGAAGCCGTGGTGGCCTTCGTGGTGCTCAAGCGTTCGCGTCCGGAAGGCGACGAGGCGCAAGCCATCGCCAAGGTGCTGCGCGACTGGGTGGCCAAGGAGATCGGCCCCATCGCCAAGCCCAAGGACATCCGCTTCGGCGACAACCTGCCCAAGACGCGCTCGGGCAAGATCATGCGCCGCCTGTTGCGCGTGGTCGCCAAGGGCGAGGAAATCACGCAGGACGTTTCCACGCTGGAGAACCCGGCCATCCTGGACCAGTTGGCCAAGTCCCTGTGATCGTTCCCGTCCACTTGATGGACGGGAACGGCCCGCCTGCGGCCGCCGGAGGCGGCAAGGCAGGCGCATAATGTCATACGCCCGTATCGGAACCGCCGGTACGGGCGTATTTGCTTTTTCGCGTCCAGAATTTCCCCTACGGAGCCGTGCCAGTGAGCCGCAGCAGTTTCGATCGTGCAGGGCTAGCCCTGATGTTCAGCACCATCCTGGTCTGGGCGGGCAGCTGGATCGCGATGAAACTGATCGTTCCCTACATCGGCCCCTTCGACTTCGTGGCGCTGCGCTACGTCTCGGGCGGCCTGGTGCTGTTCGCGCTGGTCATCGCGCTGCGGCGGCCGCTGGCGATGCCGCCCTGGAAGCTGACCTTGTTGATCGGCCTGACGCAGACGGCCGGATTCCAGGGCTTTGTGCAGACCGCGCTGGTGTCGGGCGGTGTGGGCAAGGTCTCGCTCATGGCGTACACGATGCCGTTCTGGGTGATCCTGTTCGCATGGTGGCTGCTGGGCGACCGCCCCACCGCGCGCCATGGACTGGGTATCGGGCTGGCCGCCATTGGCCTGGTGTGCTTCGTCGAACCCTGGAACGGCCTCGGCGATATCCGTCCCGTGCTGCTGGGGTTGGGCAGCGGCCTGTGCTGGGGCGTGGGTACCGTGCTGTCCAAGCGCATGTTCGAACGCCATGCGCCCGATGTGATGACTTTCACGGCCTGGCAGATGCTGCTGGGCGGCCTGGTCATGACGCCGGTCGCTTTTCTTGTGCCGCAGATGCCCGCCCAGTGGGGCTGGCAGCTATGGGCCGGCATGACCTACATCGTGCTGATCGCGACGGCCGCGGGCTGGCTGCTTTGGCTGCTGGTGGTGCGTTTGGTGCCAGCGTCTATCGCGGGCCTGTCCAGCCTGGGCGTGCCGGTCGTGGCGATGCTGTTCGCCTGGGCGCTGCTGTCCGAGCAGCCTACCGCGGCGGAGCTGGGCGGCATGGTGCTGATCCTGGCCGGCATCTGGGTCGTGAGCCGCGCGGCGCCGGCGGCGCGCGCCGAATAAACGCTTTTTGAATTCCTTTTCCTATCCTGGGACATTCCATGATCGATCTGCGTAGCGACACCGTCACCCGGCCATCCGCAGCCATGCTGCAGGCCATGGTATCCGCGCCCCTGGGCGATGACGTGATGGGCGATGACCCGACCGTGATCCGCCTGCAGGAGGCGGTTGCCGAGCGCACGGGCAAGGCGGCCGGCCTGTTCTTCCCGTCCGGCACGCAAAGCAACCTGGGGGCGCTGATGGCCCATTGCGAGCGGGGCGACGAGTACCTGGTGGGCCAGCTCGCGCACACCTACAAGTATGAAGGGGGCGGGGCGGCCGTGCTGGGCAGCATCCAGCCGCAGCCCATAGAACATGCGGCCGATGGCACCTTGCCGCTGGACAAGTTGGCCGCGGCGCTCAAGCCCGAGGGCGATGCGCATTTCGCCCGTACCCGGCTGCTGGCGCTGGAGAACACTTTCCACGGAAAGCTGATTCCGGCCAGCTACGTGCAGGCCGCGACAGCCTGGGCGCGCCAGCATGGCCTGGCGACGCATCTGGACGGCGCCCGCGTGTTCAATGCGGCGGTTGCCAGCGGCAAGCCGGTGGCGGACCTGTGCGCGCCTTTCGATACGGTGTCCATTTGTTTTTCCAAGGGCCTGGGCGCTCCCGTGGGGTCGGTGCTGGTAGGCAGCGTCGAACTCATCGCCCGCGCCCGCCGCTGGCGCAAGATGCTGGGCGGCGGTTTGCGCCAGGCTGGCGTGCTGGCCGCGGCTTGCCTGTATGCGCTGGAGCACAACGTGGAACGCCTGGCGCAAGACCACGAGAACGCCCGACTGCTGGCGGAGGGGCTGCGCGCCATTCCGGGCGTAAAGGTATTGAGCCAGGACACCAACATGGTGTTCGCGGAATTCGAGCCCGCGCGCTGCGAGGAACTCACCGCCAAGCTGGTTGCCGACGGCATTCAGATGCGGGCCGTGTATGGCGGCCCGACCCGCCTGGTCACGCACCTGGACGTGTCCGCCGCGGACGTGCGGCAGGTGGTCCAGGCGGTGGCCCGGCACCTGGCATAAGCAGGGCGGGCGCTCAGGCGTCCGCGCGCAGCACGTCCGACAAGACCGAGAACAATTCGTCGATCTGCGCGCGCTCGATGATGAGCGGGGGCGACAGCAGCATGGTGTCGCCCGCCGAACGGATCAGGCAGCCGCGTTCCAGGCAGGCCTGGTGCACGGCGTACGCGCGCTGGCCGGGCTTGCCTTCCAGCGGTTCGAGTTCGATGGCGGCCAGGAGGCCGATGTTGCGGATGTCCACCACGTGCGGCAATCCCTTCAGGCTGTGGGCGGCGTCCTCCCAGTAGCGCCAGAGCTCGCGGCTGCGCTGGAACAGGCCTTCGCGGCGGCAGATGTCCAGGGTCGCCAGGCCGGCGGCGCAGGCCACCGGATGGCCGGAATAGGTGTAGCCGTGCGACAGCTCGATGGCGCTGTCCGGTCCCTGCATGAAGGCATCGTAGACATGCTGCTGCACCAGCGTGGCGCCCATGGGGATGGCGCCGTTGGTCAGCCCCTTGGCGCTGGTGATGATGTCCGGCGTGACGCCGAAGTGCGATGAGGCGAACGCGCCGTCGATGCGGCCGAAGGCGCAGATCACTTCGTCGAAGATCAACAGAATGCCGTGCGCATCGCAGATCTGCCGCAGTTTCTGCAGATAGCCCTTGGGCGGCACCAGCACCCCGGTCGAACCCGCCACGGGTTCCACGATGACGGCCGCGATGGTGGAGGCGTCGTGCAGCGCGACGATGCGCTCCAGTGTATCGGCCAGGTGGGCGCCCCAGTCAGGCTGGCCGCGCGTATAGGCCATCTGGCTGCGGTCATAGGTGTGCGGCAGATGGTCCACGTAGGGCAGCAGATTGCCGAACGGCTTGCGGTGGCCGGCGATGCCCGACACCGACAGGCCGCCGAACCCCACCCCGTGGTACGAGCGTTCGCGTCCGATCAGGCGCACCCGCTGGCCCTGTCCGCGCGCGCGGTGATAGCCCAGCGCGATCTTCAGCGCGGTATCCACCGCTTCGGATCCGGAATTCGAGAAGAACACATTGGAGAACCCGGCGGGCGCTTCCTGGCGCAAGGACTCGGCCAGCTCGAAGGCCAGTGGGTGGCTCATCTGGAACGACGGCGCGTAATCCAGTTCATGGGCGGTGCGGGCGATGGCCTCGACGATTTCCGGGCGGCGGTGTCCGGCGTTCACGCACCACAGGCCCGCAATGCCGTCCAGCACGCGGCGTCCGTCCGGCCGGATGTAGTGCATGCCCTCGGCGGCGCTGAACAGCACGGGCGCGCGCTTGTAGCGGCGGTTCGCGGTGAAGGGCATCCAATAGGCTTCGGCGTTGATGGCGGGGGTGGGATTAGGCGCTGACGATGACATGGGGCTTCCGGCATGTGGAGATTCGGGGTTTCTATTTTGTATTAATCAATTGATAAATACAATACAAGAAGACCCGAAGGTAATCCGCAGCGCGAGCGTCACGCGTGCCGGAGACCCGCTATGGCGGGCTGGCGGACGAATGAAGATGGAGAGGGCCGGTTAAGACACTTGCAGCGAGGTCTTCAAGTGGCGCCGCATGAGCTGCGAAGCCCATTCCTGGTCGCCGGCCTCGAGCGCGTCGATGATCTGCAGGTGTTCGCTGCTGGAGTTGACGAAGCGCGCGTCGCGGTAGAACGCGGCGTGCTCTTCCAGCCGGCGCAACTGGTTCTGCTGCTGCACCGCCTGCAGGATGTAGCGGTTGCCCGAGAAGCGGGCCAGCATCTCGTGGAACGAGGCGTTGAGATTGAAGAACTCGGTGGCCGAGATGTCGGCGTCGCTGCGCGCCGCCAGCGCTTCATGCGCGGCGCGCATGCGCGCCAGCGCTTCCCGGTCCAGGCGGAAGGTGGGCTCCAGCAGGCCGGCGCATTCGATGGTCATGCGGAAACGGTAGCTCTCGTTGAGCGCGTCGCGGTTTTCCAGCGACGGCGCGAACTGCCAGCCATGGCCCTTGCGCTTTTCGATCAGGCCGTCCGCGGAAAGCTGCAGCAGGGTCTTGGCCAGCACGCTGCGCGGTGCCGGATAGCGCTGCTGCAGGTCGCGCTCGGTAAAGGTTTCCGGCAGCTCGCGCGAGGCGCGGTCATCGATCAGGCGCCGGTACAGCTCGTCCTGGGTGGGGCCTGCGCCCTCGATGGCGGGAGGCGCGGCCGCCGCGTGCGCCGCCACCGTGTAGCCGCTATTGGGGCGGTGCGTGATGAGGCCCTGCGCGGCCAGCAGCTTGAGCGCGCCGCGCACGGGCGTGCGCGAGACCTCGTAGCTCGCCGCCAGCGTTTCCTCCGAGAGGTGGTCGCCGGGCGCATGGCGCCGGGCCACGATGTCTTCCGCGATATGGCGCGCCAGGTCGACTTGCAGCGGAGTGGGGCGGGCGGGAGCGGCGTTGGACATGGGGGATGGGCGCGAAGGGCGGCAGAGTCGGAATGGTACCGGAGAGCTACGCGCGCGGCGTTCGCGGTGATGGCCCCGGGGAAACCCTTGTATTGAACTTTTTCATATATTAGTACAAAATTTGTCCGTCTTGAACCTTGCTCCGGAGCCTTGAGCCGTGACTTTGCCCACTCCCTTCCCCCTGGTCGATGTACAGGGCAGCCCATACGAGCGGGGCCGCCAGCATGGCGCCGCCGTCCCCGAGCGCGTGGCGCGCAGCGTGGCCCTCTACCGCGGGCAGCTGGAGCGGCGCGGCGTTGCCGCGGACCGCTTGAAGGAACTGGCCGCCGCCATGGTGCCGGTGGTGGGCGACTATGACGCGGCCTACCTGGAAGAGCTGCGCGGCATCGCCGACGGATCGGGCCAGGCGCTGGAGGACGTGGTGGTCATCAACTGCCGCACCGAAATGATGTTCGGCCATGCCGAGCTGGGCCGCGCCCGCAAGGGGCTGGACGATGGCTGCACCGGCCTGGTCGTGCTGCCCGAGGCCGCCGCCGGCGGCAAGCTCATGCATGCCCATAACTGGGACTGGCGCGAGGAATGCGTGGACACCGGCATCGTGCTGCGCATGCGCCGCGAAGACGGTCCCGACCTGCTGGTGTTCACCGAGGCGGGCAGCCTGGCGCGCCACGGCTTCAACAGCGCGGGCGTTTCCCTGTCCGGCAACTTCCTGTCCTGCGAGCACGACTATCAGCGCCCGGCCGAGGTGCCGCTGGTGCTGGTGCGGCGCAAGATGCTGGAAGCCTCCAATATCTGCAACGCCATGAAGGTGCTGTGGGCCTCGCGGCGCTTCTGCTCCAACAACCTGATGCTGGCGCAGGCGCAGGGCGAGGCGGTCGATCTGGAATGCTCGCCCGACGAAATCTTCTGGATCACGCCCGAAGACGGCCTGCTGGTGCACGCCAACCACTGGATCAGCCCGCCCGCGCGCGCCAAGCTGTTCGACAAAGGCCTGGCTGCCAATCCGGATTCGATCTACCGCCAGCGCCGCGTGCAGGACATGCTGGCGCGCGCCGCCGGCGGCATCGACTGGGACACGGTCAAGCGCATCCTGGCCGACGACTTCGCCGCGCCCGACGGCGTGCTGCGTTCGCCCAAGCCGGCCAGCTTCGACAGCATCTCGGCCACGGTGGCCACCACCTTGATGGAGCCGGCCAGCGGCGTGATGTGGATCGCGCGCAAGCCCTACGAAGGACGCAACTTCGCGGAGTACCGGCTCTTCTGAGCCGGCCCCCAGACCCATATGCGGCGAGCGCCGCGCCTGGAGTGATCCCTATGAATTCGCATGCTACGCACGCCAAGAACGCGCTGCTGTTATCCGCCGCGCTGGCCGCCGCCGCGGCCGGCCTGCCAGCCGCCGTGCGGGCGCAGGCCGCCGCGCCCGAAATCCGCTACGCCGAAGGTTCGGGCACGCCGACCACGCTGCCTGGCGGGCGGTCCCGCAACACTTCCACCGACAACGTGCTGGCGCACGTGGTGGAGTCCCTGGTGGCGCTGCGCGCCGACATGAGCGTGGCCCCCATGCTGGCCGACAGCTGGACGCTGTCCGACGACAAGCGCGCCTATACCTTCAAGCTGCGCCAGGGCGTCACTTTCCATGACGGCACGCCCATGACCTCGGCCGACGTCAAATGGACCTACGACTACCTCAACGGCGCCCAGTCCGAGTATTCCTGCAAGAACCTCTATGACGGCAGCAAGGGCGCCAAGGTCGTGGCGGTGGAGACGCCCGATCCCGCTACCGTGGTGTTCAGGCTGGAGCAGCCCTACGCGCTGTTCCTGGACCAGATGGCCAGCGTGCAGTGCCCGATGCCGGTGCTGAGCGCCAAGAGCGTCGACGCCGAGGGCAAGTGGGCCAAGCCCATCGGCACCGGGCCCTACGTGCTGGCGGAATGGAAGAAGGAACAATACCTGCTGCTGACGCCGTACGCCGGCTACAAGCCGCGCGAGGAAGCGCCCAGCGGCATGGCCGGCAAGAAAACGGCACAGGCCAACGTGCGCTTTGTGGTGATTCCGGATGCGGCCGCGCAGAAGGCGGCGCTCATGGCGGGCCAGGTCGACGCCTACAACGCGGACGAGGACAATCTGCCGGCCAAGGACCCGCGCTGGAACATCGTCACCGAGCAGGGTCTGGACACGGTCAACCTGCTGATGCAGACGCGCGCGCCGCTGCTGTCGGACGTGAACATGCGCCGCGCCATCGCGCTGGCGCTGGATTTTCCCGGCATTGCCAAGGCTTTGAGCAACGGCCACGCGGCCTATAACCCGTCCCTGGTGCCCGCGGCCAGCGTCTATTACTCCGAAACCGACCGCGCCGGCTACGAAAAGAACCTGAAGGAGGTCAAGCGCCTGCTGGACGCCGCCGGCTATCGCGGCGAACCCCTGAAGCTGCAGGCCAACAAGCGCTATCCCTATCTGTACCGCGTCGCGGTGGTGACGCAGCAGCTGTTGGGCAAGGCCGGCATCAAGGCCGAGCTGGACATGCTGGAATGGGGCACCCAGGTGACCAACTTCCGCGAAGGCAAGTTCGAGCTGATGGCATTCGCCTATTCGGCGCGCACCGAGCCCGCGCTGATGTTCCGCGACGTGATCGGCGACAAGTCCAAGACGCCCATGGCCCAGTGGGAAAGTCCGGAGGCCGCGGCCATCCTGGAAGGCATAGAAGCCGAGTCCGATCCCGCCGTGCGCAAGCAGGCCTTCGATAAGCTGCATGCGCTGATGCTGCGCGACGCGCCGCTGCTGATGTACTACAACAAGCCCGGCTATGTGGTCGTCTCCAGCAAGCTGGAGGGCTTTACCGGCTGGCCGCTGCGCAAGCCGCGTTTCTTCAACGTGACCAAGAACTGAGGCGCCGTGCTGGGCTATCTACTCAAGCGCATCGCGGCGTCGGTGCCCACCGTGATCGTCGTCACGGTGCTCGTGTTCGCGCTGATACGCGCGATCCCCGGGGATCCGGCCTCGCTGATGCTGGGCGATATCGACAACCCGGCGCTGCTGGCCGAAATGCGCCACGCGCTGGGGCTGGACCGTCCCGTTGGCGAGCAGTTCCTGATCTGGGTGGGCAACGCGCTGCAGGGCGACCTGGGCATGTCCATCGCGCGGCGCGAACCCGTGATGCACCTGGTGCTGACGCATTTCGCGGTGACGGCCCAGGTGGTGCTGACCGCCACGCTGCTGGCCTGCCTGGTGGCGGTGCCCGCCGGCATGGTGGCCGCGTGGCGCCAGAACCGCCGCGCCGACACCGCCATCGTGTCGACCTCGATCCTGTTCGTGTCCATGCCCAGCTTCTGGGTCGGCATCCTGCTGATCTGGCTGTTCGGGGTGAAGCTGAACTGGCTGCCGGTGTACGGCTTCGAATCCATCGCCCAGGGCGGATTGGGCGCGGCGCGCTACCTGGTGCTGCCGGTCTGCGCCATCGTGCTGACGGAAATCGCCGCCATCACGCGCATGATGCGCGCCAGCACCATCGAGACGCTGCGGCTGGAATACGTGGCGCATGCGCGCGCCAAGGGCCTGCCGGAAAAGCGCGTCATGCTGCGCCATGTGCTGCCCAACTCGTTCGGCCCCACCTTGACGGTGATCGGCCTGATGTTGGGACATCTGTTGTCGGGCGCGGCGGTGATCGAGACCGTGTTCACGCTGCCGGGCATCGGCCGGCTGCTGGTGGAAAGCATCTATGCGCGGGACTACCCCGTGGTGCAGGGCTGCCTGCTGTTCATCGCGCTTTTGTACGTGGCGGTCAACCTGGTGGTGGATCTGCTGTATCCGCTGTTCGACCCGCGCGTGAAGCTTCAATAGGATCATCATGGGCTTTAAACATACCAATGCCGTCCTGGGCGGCGCGCTGGTCGGGGGCGTCGTGCTGCTGGCCCTGGTCGGGCTGGTGTACACGCCGCACGATCCGCTGGAAGGCGATCTGCTGGCGCGCTTTGCGCCGCCGTCGGCGGAGTACTGGCTGGGCACCGACGAGTTCGGCCGCGACGTGCTGTCGCGGCTGATGGCGGGCGCCGGGGTCAGCGTGGCGGTCAGCGTGTTTTCCGTGCTGCTGGCGCTGCTCCTGGGCACGACGATAGGCGTCACGGCCGGCTACGCGGGCGGCTGGGTCGATCGCGGCATCACCGTGCTGGTGGAGTCGCTGATGGCGTTTCCCGGCCTCTTGCTCGCGCTGGGCATCATGACTGTGCTGGGACCGTCCAAATGGGGCGTGGTGCTGGCGCTGGGCCTGGCGTATTCGCCGTCGGTGTCGCGCATTGCGCGCGGCGCGGCGCTGTCCCTGCGCCAGCGCGATTTCGTCATCGCCTCGCGCGCCACCGGGCATGGCGGCCTGTGGACCGTGTTCCGCCACGTGCTGCCCAACTGCCTGCCGCCGCTGCTCATCTTCGCGACCTCGATCTTCGGTTCCGCCCTGCTGGCGGAAAGCGCGCTGAGCTTTCTCGGCCTGGGCGTGCCGCCGCCGCTGGCCACCTGGGGCGGCATGCTGTCCGAGAGCCGCAACGCCATGGACCAGGCCATCTGGCTGGCGGTATTTCCGGGCGCCATGATTTCGTTGAGCCTGCTGGGCATCAATCTGCTGGGCGACGCGGTGCGCGACCTGCTGGATCCGCGCATGCGGGGGGTGATGGCATGAGCGCTGCAGAACCCCTGCTGTCGGTGCGCGACCTGGAGATCCGTTTTCCCGGCAAGCGCGACGCCGCGCCTGTGGTGAACCGGGTGTCGTTCGATCTGCACGCCGGCGAATCGCTGTCCATCGTCGGTGAGTCCGGCAGCGGCAAGACGCTGATCGGCAAGACCCTGTTGGGCCTGTTGCCCGACTCGGCGCGCATCACGGGCGGACAGGCGCTGTTCGAAGGCCAGGACTTGCTGCGGCAGGCGCCGCGCGATTGGCTGGCGATGCGCGGCACCGGCATCGGCATGGTGTTCCAGGAGCCGATGGTGTCGCTCAACCCGGCATTCCGCGTGGGCGAACAACTGATCGAGGCGCTGGTGCTGCGCCGTGGCATGGCGCGCCGCGAGGCCTGGGACGAGGCGGTCCGGATGCTGGAGCGGGTGCGTGTGCGCGACGCGCAGGATTGCATGAAGCGCTACCCGCATGAATTCTCCGGCGGCATGCGCCAACGCATTCTGCTGGCCGGCGTGATGCTGCTCAAGCCGCGCCTCCTGATCGCGGACGAACCCACCACCGCGCTGGACTGCGTGGTGCAGAAGGAAGTGTTGGACCTGATGTGCGAACTGACGCGCGAGCAGGGCACTGCGCTGATCTTCATCAGCCACAACCTGGCCCTGGTGGCGGCATACACGCAGCGCGTGCTGGTGATGTGCCGCGGTCTTGCGGTCGAGACCGGGCCAGTGGCCGAGGTCCTGTCGCGGCCGGCGGATCCATACACGCTCAGCCTGCTGGACGCGCTGCCCAAGCGCGGTCCGGCCCGTCCCGCCGTCGAAGGGCCGCCCATTCTGCAGGTGGACGGATTGGCAATCGACTACTCGGTCCGCGAGGGCTGGTTCCGCAAACGCGCAGTGCGCGCCGTGCACCGCGCGACGTTCGCGGTGGCGCCGGGGGAAACGCTGGCCATCGTCGGCGAGTCGGGCAGCGGCAAGACCACGGTCATGATGTCCATCCTGGGGCTGGTGCCGCAGGCGCAGGGGCGGATTGAACTGGATGGCCAGGCCTTGCCCGCGGGCGGTTCGGGCCAGTCTTGGCAGGCGGCGCGCCGGCGCGTGCAGATGGTGTTCCAGGATCCCTATTCATCGCTGGACCCGCGCATGACCATCGGCGACCTGGTGGGGGAAGGCCTGCGGCTGGAAGTTGGCATGACGGCGGAAATCCGCCGCAAGCGCGTGGCCGAGGCGCTGCGGGACGTGGGCCTGGGCGAGGGCTACGCGGAGCGCTATGCGCACGAACTCTCTGGCGGCCAGCGCCAGCGCGTGGCCATCGCGCGGGCGCTGGTGCTGCGGCCCGAGGTCATCATCGCGGACGAGCCGGTGTCGGCGCTGGACGTCACCGTGCAGAAGCAGGTGCTGGAGACCCTGATGTCGCTGCAGCGCTCGCATGGCTTTGCCTGCCTGCTGATTTCGCATGACCTGGGCGTGGTCGAGCAGATCGCCGACCGCGTGGTGGTGATGCTGCGCGGCCATATCGTCGAAGAAGGCACGCGCGATGAAGTGTTCGACCGGCCCACGCATCCCTACACGCGCCGTCTGTTGCAGGCAGTGCCGGAACTGCGCGGCAACCGGACCGAGGGCTTTCGCGTGGAAGTGCGCGACCTGCCGGCGGGCCCGGGGCGCGACGAGGCCGATTACTTCGATCCCTCATCCGCGCCGGGCCTGCCCGCGATGACGGCGGTGTTCGAATCCGGCGCCACCCATCGGGTGGCGCTGGCGGCAGCCGCGGCCGGGGCCTGAGGCACAGGCCTCAGCCGTGCCGCTCGCGGCTGTCGGCGGGTGCCGCGTCGCGCTGGTTCATGCCATAGTCGCGCAGCACCTGCGCCACGCGCAGGCGGTAATTGGCGAAGACGCCGCCGCGCCCCGCTTCCTGGGCCCGGCGGTGCGACTCCAGCGTGCGCCAGCGCTGGACCGCCGCTTCATCGCGCCAGAACGAGAGCGACAGCAGCTTGCCCGGCTCGGACAGGCTCTGGAATCGTTCGACCGAGATGAAGCCGTCCACGGCCTTCAGTTCGTCGATCAGGCCGGCGGCGATGTGCAGATAGGGATTGGGGTCGCCGTGGGCGGGTTCGACTTCGAATATCACTGCGATCATGGCGCTTGCTCCTCGGAAAAATCAAACTGCGGCACGCGCGCGTTGGGCAGCGGCCGGTAACGGAAACGGGCCGCCAGCGCGGCGGCATCCAGGCCTGCGCGCAGCAGGCGCGTGAGCGCGCCCGCCGCATGCTGGCGGGCCGGCAGGCGGCCGGGGCAGGCGTGCCCGAACGCGCCGAAAATCCAGTGCGCCTCGGGCTGCGCCGTGGCGGCCGCGGCCAGCACCAGCAGCACGGTCTGGCCGGCTTCGATGTAT
Organism: Achromobacter sp. GD03932; assembly: GCF_029839485.1. NCBI lineage: Bacteria > Pseudomonadati > Pseudomonadota > Betaproteobacteria > Burkholderiales > Alcaligenaceae > Achromobacter > Achromobacter sp. GD03932. Next base: position 30,002 of record NZ_JAOCAT010000009.1, on the reverse strand, counting down.
AGACCGCCGACGTCGATGCCGGCGGCGAGATAGCGCCGCGTGTTGTGCAGCGGCGGGTCGCTGCGTTCCACGTCATCCATCAGCGCCAGCGCCGCATCGCCCGTGAGGTCCGCGCGCAGGCCGCGCCGTCCGGCCAGGATGATGGCGTTGCCCAGCAGGCCTGCGCCGGCCTCGCAGGATTGGAACAGCAGGCCGGCCAGATTGGCGGCCAGCAGCGCCGGCGCTATTCCCGCCCGCGCGCCGTCGTCGCGCAGCCGGCGCAAGGCGGGCGCGGCGTCTGGGGCCTGCAGATGCGACTCCAGGCGTGCCTGCAGACGCTGCGCGGCGGCGTGCCCCGCTTCAATGCGATCCGCCGCTGCGGTGGCGGGCAGCGCGGACAGGAACGCCGCGATATCGGCGGCGCAATCCGCGTACAGGCCTGGCGGCAGGCCCAGGAACGCGGCTTGCGCATGTACCGGCGCGGCGCTCAGGTAACGGTCGACGGCCGCGGCGTCCAGCGGGCCCGGATCCGGCCACATGGGCATACAGGCCTGCGCCGTCTGTTCGCGGAGGTAGGCGCTCAGCAGGGTCTTCACCTGCGTGTGCGTTGCGCTGTCGTTCATGCGCACGAAGCGGCCAAAGAGTTCGCCCGCCGGGCCTGGGCACAGTGCCTTGGGCACGGGCTCCGCCGCCGGACGCACGCGCGCGGCCGGATGTTGCATGATGGCCGCTATCGTGTCCGGATGGCTGGCCACCCACAGGTCCAGCGCCGCCTCGCGATACAGCGGCCGCTCGCGCGCCAGCGCGGCGTAGTACGGGTAGGGGTCGGGGTGAGTGACCGCCTGCAGGGGATGGGCAGGATGCATGGCGATGGCCGGTAATGGATACGGCCGCCAGTATCCGCCAGCCTCGACGGTCACGATTCGATGCGCGGCGAACTATGCCTGCGGCGCGTCCGGGTTGCCTGCCGCTGCCAGCAGTGCGGCATAGCCGAGCCGCGAGTCCGGCCATTGCAGGGCGAAGCCGCTGGCGCGCAGGCGGGCGTTGCTCAGCTTCTTGCTGCCGACGTTGGCCGGCGCCGCCGCCTCGCGCGGCGCGGGGGCGCCGATCAGCCTGGCGAGGTCGGCGTAGAGCTCGTGCAAGGGCAGCGGCGTATCGTCGCAGCCTATGTAGACGGGCGCGGCGTGGGGCAGCAGCGCCAGGTGGACCACGGCCGCTGCCGCGTCGTCGATGTGGATGCGGTTGGCCCAGTGTTGGGGAGAGGCCGGCGCGCCTGCCGCGCCTTGGCGCAGGCGTTCGATCAGTTGCAGGCGTCCGGGCCCATACAGCCCTGCCAGCCGCAAGGCGGTCGAGGGCAGGCCGCGGGCCGCCAACGCGGCTTCGGCTTCGAGCAGGATGCGGCCATTGCTGCCCAGCGGCGCGGGCGGCGTGTCTTCGTCGACCCAGCCGCCCTCGTGTTCGCCGTAGACCGCGCTGGATGAGACGAACACGATGCGCTTGAGCTGCGTGGCGTCCAGTGCGTCCAGCACGTGTTGCAGGCCATCGACGAATACCGCGCGATAGGCGGCGGCTTCGCGCGCGCCGGGCGCGGGCAGGTGGATGAGCCGGGTGACGCCATCGGGCAGGGCGGGCAGTCCGTCGGCGCGGGAAATGTCGCCCCGCAGCCAGCGGATGCCGTCCGCAGTTCCGGCCGGCGGATTGCGGCGCAGCGCGTAGACTTCGTCGCCGCGCGCGAGGAAGCGCCGGGCCGCGCGCTGACCCAGGTCGCCGCAGCCGATGAGGAGTACGCGTTCAGTCATGGATAGTCCTGCCTGTCGAAAAAAAAGGCGCCCCGCGGGGCGCCTGTGGTGGCCGGGCGCGGGCGTCCGGTAGCTTTACATGCCGCTGTAGACGGGCCCTTCGCCGCCTTGCGGGGCCACCCAGACGATGTTCTGGGTCGGGTCCTTGATGTCGCAGGTCTTGCAGTGCACGCAGTTCTGCGCGTTGATCTGCAGGCGGTCCTCGCCGTGGTCGTCCTTGACGAATTCGTACACGCCCGCCGGGCAGTAGCGCGATTCCGGGCCGCCGTACTTGGCCAGGTTGACCTGCACCGGTATGGAGGGATCCTTGAGCGTCAGGTGGATGGGCTCGTTCTCGTCATGGTTGGTGTTCGAGATGAACACCGAGCTGAGCTTGTCGAAGGTGAGCTTGCCGTCGGGCTTGGGGTAGTCGATGCGCGCGCATTGCGATGCGGGCTGCAGACAGGCGTGGTCGGGCTTGTTGTGGCGCAGGGTCCAGGGCATCTTGCCCTTGAGCAGCAGCTGTTCGACGCCGGTCATCACGGTGGCGACGGTGCGGCCCTTCTTGAACCACTGCTTGAAGTTGCGCGCCTTGTTCAGCTCCGCATGCAGCCAGGAAGCCTCGAAGGCCGCAGGGTAGGCGGCCAGCTCGTCCTGGCGGCGGTCGGCGAGCAGCGCGTCGAACGCGGCTTCGGCGGCCAGCTTGCCGGACTTGATGGCGGCGTGGCTGCCCTTGATGCGCGAGGCATTGAGGAAGCCGGCCTCGCAGCCGACCAGCACGCCGCCCGGAAAGGTCAGCTTGGGCAGGGCCAGCAGGCCGCCCGCGGTGATGGCGCGCGCGCCGTAGGCGATGCGCTTGCCGCCTTCGAAGGTGCCGCGGATGGCGGGGTGCGTCTTGTAGCGCTGGAATTCGTCGAACGGCGACAGCCAGGGGTTGGCGTAGTCCAGGCCCACGATCATGCCCACCGCCACCAGGTTGTTGTCCAGGTGATAAAGGAAGGAGCCGCCGTAGGTGTCGGCGTCCAGCGGCCAGCCGGCGGTGTGGATCACCAGGCCGGGCTTGGATTGGGCCGGATCGACTTCCCACATTTCCTTGATGCCGATGCCGTAGGACTGAGGATTGCGGCCGTCGTCCAGCTTGTAGCGGTCGATCAGCTGGCGGCCCAGCTGGCCGCGCGCGCCTTCGGCGAACACGGTGTAGCGGGCGTGCAGTTCCATGCCGGGCTGGTAGTGGTCGGTGTGCGAGCCGTCGCGGGCCACGCCCATGTCGCCGGTGGCCACGCCGCGGACGGCGCCGTTCTCGTCGTACAGCACTTCCACGGCCGCGAAGCCCGGGAAGATGTCCACGCCCAGAGCCTCAGCCTGCTCGCCCATCCACTTCACCACGTCGCCCAGGCGGACGATGTAGTTGCCTTCGTTGTGGAAACAGGGCGGCAGCAGCCAGTTGGGCGTGGTGCGCGCGCCGGTTTCGGACAGGAACATGAACTTGTCATGCGTGACGGGCACGTTCAGCGGCGCGCCTTTTTCCTTCCAGTCGGGGATGAGCTCGGTCAGCGCCAGCGGGTCCATGACGGCGCCGGACAGGATGTGCGCACCCAGTTCCGCGCCCTTTTCAAGTACGCAGACGCCGATTTCCTGATTCTTCTCAGCGGCCAACTGCTTAAGACGGATAGCAGTGGCCAGGCCGGCGGGTCCACCGCCAACCACGACCACGTCATATTCCATCGACTCGCGTTCAGACATTGCAAAGCTCCCCGTATGTATTCCATATATGGCTGGAAGTATTATCGGCGATTGTATTGCAGGCGGAGGCCATGGTTGCCTTCGTATTTCTTTTAGCCATCAGGAGCAATTGGTGAACGCGGACAAAACCTCAGCGCGGATCCTGGCCGTGGGAGATATCCATCAAGTCGAACTGCCTTTGCGGTGGGGCGACTCGGACGCTCTGAACCATCTGAACAATGCGATGTATTTCCGCCTCATGGAAGAGGCCCGGATACAGATACTCTATGGCGCGGGTTTCGCGCTGCCCGCCGATCAGGGACTCATCCTGGCGCATGCGTCCTGCGATTTCCTGCGGCCGTTGACCTATCCGGCCAATGTGCTCGTGACGCACAAGCTCATGCGCATAGGCCGCTCCAGCGCGGAATTCGAATTGCTGCTGGAGAGGGCGGGCGACGAAGGCGGTCCTTATGCCCGCGCGCGCAACGTGCTAGTCTGGATGGACTATGTGGCCAATGCGTCCGCCCCGTGGCCGCATGAGGTGCTGGTCAAACTGGGCGCCATGTTCAAGCCCGGGGCTTGAATCGGCGCCGGCCAAAATAGCGCGTGCGTTGGCCGGCCATGCCGGTAAAATCAGCGCAAAATCAAAAAAGCAATAAGGGCGCGCCACCCTAGGCGCCAGCCGCACAGGACTCCGTACGGTGTTGCTGGGCCGGCGCCGGCAGCCGCGCCCTCTTCAAGTTCGACCTTAACTAGGAGTTGGAGCGATGGACAAGGTTTTTGCAAGCGCCCAGGAGGCGCTGGCAGGCATCGTCAAGGACGGCCAGATGATTGCCGTGGGCGGTTTCGGCCTTTGCGGCATTCCCGAGGCACTGATCGCCGCGCTGCGCGATTCGGGCGTGAAGGACCTCACTTGCATCAGCAATAACGCGGGCGTCGACGGCTTCGGCCTGGGCCAGCTGCTCAATACGCGCCAGGTCCGCAAGATGATTGCGTCCTACGTGGGCGAAAACAAGGAATTCGAGCGCCAGTATTTGTCGGGCGAACTCGAGCTGGAGTTCACGCCCCAGGGCACGCTGGCCGAGAAGCTGCGCGCCGGCGGCGCCGGCATCCCGGCCTTCTTCACCCGCACCGGCGTGGGCACCATCGTGGCCGACGGCAAGGAAATCCGCGAGTTCGACGGCCAACAATACGTGATGGAGCGTTCGCTGGTGCCGGACGTGTCGCTGGTCAAGGCGCACATCGCCGATCGCAGCGGCAACCTGGTGTTCCGCAAGACCGCCCGCAACTTCAATCCGAACGTCGCCATGGCGGGCAAGTTCACGGTGGTCGAAGTCGAGGAAATCGTTGATACCGGCAGCCTGGATCCCGATCAGATCCATCTGCCCGGCATCTATGTGCATCGGATCGTGCTGAATGCCACGCCCGAAAAGCGCATCGAACAACGCACCACTCGCCCGGCCTAAGGAGAACAGACATGGCATGGTCCCGCGATGAAATGGCGGCACGCGCCGCGCGCGAGCTGCAAGACGGCTTTTATGTGAACCTGGGCATCGGCCTGCCGACCCTGGTGGCCAACCACGTGCCCAAGGGCATGGAAGTGTGGCTGCAATCCGAGAACGGCCTGCTGGGCATCGGCCCGTTCCCCACCGACGATGAAGTCGACGCCGACCTCATCAACGCAGGCAAGCAGACGGTCACGACCTTGCCCGGCTCCTCGATCTTCTCGTCGGCGGATTCGTTCGCGATGATCCGCGGCGGCAAGATCAACCTGGCCATTCTTGGCGCCATGCAGGTGTCCGAAAAGGGCGATCTGGCCAACTGGATGATCCCGGGCAAGATGGTCAAGGGCATGGGCGGCGCCATGGACCTGGTGGCGGGCGTTGGCCGCGTCGTGGTCCTGATGGAGCACGTGGCCAAGAAGAAAGACGGCACCGAGGACATCAAGCTGCTGTCCGAATGCAACCTGCCGCTGACGGGCGTGGGCGTGGTCGACCTGATCATCACCGACCTGGGCGTAATGGAAGTCACCGAAAACGGCCTCAAGCTGCTGGAAACGGCGCCGGGCGTGACGGTGGACGAGATCAAGTCCAAGACCCAGGCCAAGCTGGACGTGTCGGCAGTCAAGTAATCCTTGCGCCGCACCCACGAAAAACGCCCCTCCGGGGCGTTTTTTTATGCCGTTTCGTCGAGCCGCATTCCCACATGCGGGATGCCGTCCTCGATGTATTCCTCGGTGACCTGCACAAAGCCGTGGCCGCCGTAGTAGTTGCGCAAGCGGGCCTGGGCACCCAGATACATGGCGCGGCCGGGCCAGCGCAGGCGTACTTCCTGCATCGCATGGCGGATCAGTTCGTGGCCCAGGCCCTGGCCGCGGGTCCAGGGGGCGGTGATGACGCGTCCGATCTCGATCTGGCCGTCCTTCAGCGACGGATCCAGGATGCGGCAATAGGCCGCGAGCTTGCCGTCCTGCCAGGCCATCAGGTGCGAGGTCTGCCCGATCAGATCCTTGCCGTCCATGTCCTGGAAGATGCAATTCTGTTCAATGACAAAGACTTCCGTGCGCAACTGCAGGATCGCGTAGATCTCGGTCACGGTCAGTTCCTGGTGCGGCTTGCAGATCCAATCGGGCATAGCGTCAATCCGGTGTGGCGGGGGTGGGAGGCCATTAGGGCGGGCCTTAGCGTACCTCAAACCGACCCCGTTTTATTTGATGCACTGTTACATGTTTTCACGGGTATACCCTTAGTATGAAAATCTATTTTCTTATCTAAAATTTGTTTGTAAACAGATTTACATAAACTCCCGCTACACCTCCCTCCTCGATGAACAAGGCTGCACTTACGATTGCTGACCGGATCGCCCGGGCCCAGCCCGCGCTGAGCCGTACTCAGCACAAGATGGCCGAGTACGTGCTGGCGCACCAGTTCCGCGCCGCCACCATGACCATCGATGAGTTCGCCGCGGCAGTGGGGGTATCGGTGGCGACCGCCAACCGGTTTGCGCGCGCCCTGGACCTGCCGGGCTATCCGCAGTTCCGCGCCGAACTCGCGCGTGGCTTCGAGGCGGCGCTGGAGCCGGTGGAAAAGCTGCGCACCGAACTGGCGCATTCCGCCAGCGCCGTGCAGATCTTCGCCGCCACGCTGGAAGAAGACATCCGCAACGCCCAGCGCAACCTGCAGTCGCTGGACGCCGCCGCCTGCGAACAGGCAGTGGAAGCCATCCTGGCCGCCGACCGCGTTTTCATCATCGGTTTCGGCGCCAGCGGCTTCCTGGCCGGCCTGTTGCAGCGCGGCCTTTGCATGCATCTGCATTCCGTCGAATCGCTGGCCGGTCCTGGCGGCGTGTCGCACGCGGCGCGCCAGATGGCGCGGATGACGTCCAAGGACCTGGTGATCGCCATCGGCTTTCCCCGCTATCTGGCCGACACGGTGACGCTGGCCGGAGCCGCCAAGCAGGCCGGCGTGCCCGTGCTGGTGCTGACCGACAAGCCCACCTCGCCGCTGGCGCCCACGGCTTCCGTGCTGCTGTATGCGTATTCCGCGCGCCAGCTGATTCCCAATTCCGAAACCGCTGCCCTGGGGCTGATCGAAGCCCTGTCGGCCGCGGTGGCCTATCGGGCCAAGAATTCCGTCGCGGCCGCCGCTGGGGTAACCCAGTCCGTCATGCCGTGGCTCATCCATGGAGTAGGTAAACGATGATTCAACCCGTGATCGCGATTCACGGTGGCGCCGGCGCGATGTCCCGCGCGGCTATGTCGCCCGAGAAAGAACAGGAGTACCTGAGCGCGCTGGAATCCATCCTGACCGCCGGCCAGGCCGTGCTGGCCCGGGGCGGCAGCGCCCTGGACGCCGTGACCGAAGCCGTCCGTCTGCTGGAAGACTGTCCGCTGTTCAACGCCGGCCATGGCGCCGTGTTCACCAGCGCCGCCACCCACGAGCTGGACGCCGCCATCATGGACGGCGCCACGCTGCGCTCGGGCGCGATCGCCGGCGTGCACCGCGTGCGCAACCCGGTATTCGCCGCGCGCAAGGTCATGGAAAACAGCAAGCACGTGTTCTTCGTGGGCGAGGGCGCCGAAGCCTTCGCCAAGGAAGAAGGCGTGGAACTGGTCGATCCTTCCTACTTCTCCACCGAAGCCCGCCGCGAACAGCTGCTGCGCGTGCAACGCGAAACGCCGGAAGCGGCGGTGCTGGACCACGACGGCCAGGCGCTGGTCGCGCGCGGCCAGCCGGCGCCGGCCGATCCGCTGGACTCGGACAAGAAGTTCGGCACGGTGGGCGCGGTGGCGGTGGACGCCCAGGGCAACCTGGCCGCGGCCACTTCGACCGGCGGCATCACCAACAAGCAGGTCGGCCGCGTGGGCGACGCGCCGCTGATCGGCGCCGGCACCTATGCCAGCAACAAGACCTGTGCGGTGTCCACCACGGGTACGGGCGAAATGTTCATCCGCATGGTCGCCGCCTATGACGTGGCGGCCCAGATGGAATATTGCGGCGCGTCGCTGGAAGCGGCCGCCGACCGCGTCGTGCATGAAAAGCTGCCCACCATCGAGGGCAAGGGCGGCCTGGTGGCTGTCGACGCCCAGGGCAATGTGGCCTTGCCGTTCAACACGGAAGGCATGTATCGGGGTTACGCCCGCGTCGGCGAGAAGCCGGTCACCGCTATCTACCGATAAGCGGCGGCGGGTTCGTTTTTTCAGTATTTGGGGAATCAAAAGAGATGGTTGATCGCGCAAACAGCCTGGCGCTGCCGGAAAACCGCGTGGTCCAGGTCGACGACCTGACAGTGCGCTTCGTGGGATCGGAGCGCACGGTCGAAGCCGTGCGCAATCTGTCGTTCCATGTGGACCGGGGCGAGACCCTGGCCATCGTGGGCGAATCGGGTTCGGGCAAATCGGTGACGTCCCTGGCGCTCATGCGTCTGGTGGAGCACGGCGGCGGGCGCATCGCCCAGGGCAGCATGGCCCTGCGGCGGCGCAACGGTTCCGTGATCGACCTGGTCGGATCCAGCCAACGCGAAATGCGCAGTGTGCGCGGCGCGGATATGGCCATGATCTTCCAGGAGCCGATGACCTCCCTGAACCCGGTCTTCACCGCCGGCGACCAGATCGCCGAATCGATCCGCCAGCACCAGGGCAAGGACGCCGCGGCCGCGCGCGCCGAGGCGCTGCGCATGCTGGAACAGGTCCGCATTCCGGAAGCCAAGTCGGTGCTGGACCGCTACCCGCACCAACTGTCGGGCGGCATGCGCCAGCGCGTGATGATCGCGATGGCGCTGGCCTGCAAGCCGGCGCTGCTGATCGCCGACGAACCCACCACCGCGCTGGACGTCACCATCCAGGCGCAGATCCTGCAGCTCATCCGTCAGTTGCAGGAAGAAATGCACATGGGCGTGGTGTTCATCACCCACGACATGGGCGTGGTCGCCGAAGTGGCCGACCGCGTGCTGGTCATGTACCGCGGCGACAAGGTCGAGGAAGGCCCGTCCGAGCAGGTATTCGCCTCGCCGCAGCACCGCTACACCAAGGCGCTGCTGTCGGCCGTGCCGAAGCTGGGCGCCATGCAGGGCACGGACCTGCCCGCGCGCTTCCCGCTGCTGCAGGCCGAAGGCCAGGCCCAGCCCGAGGCCGCTCCCGTCAGCGCGCCCGCCGCGCCGGATGCCAAGCGCGAGCCCATCCTGAGCGTGCGCAAGCTGGTCACCCGCTTCGATCTGCGCGGCGGCATCATGAGCCGCGTGCAGCGCCGCGTGCATGCCGTGGAGCAGGTCAGCTTCGACCTGTTCCCCGGCGAGACGCTGTCGCTGGTGGGCGAATCCGGTTGCGGCAAGTCCACCACCGGCCGTTCGCTGCTGCGCCTGGTCGACAGCCAGGGCGGTGAAATCCGCTTCGGCGGCCGCGACATCGTGCGCCTGAAGAACACCGAACTGCAGTCCCTGCGCCGCGACATCCAGTTCGTGTTCCAGGACCCGTTCGCCTCGCTCGATCCGCGCGTGACGGTCGGCTTCTCCATCATGGAGCCGCTGCTGGTGCACGGCGTGGCCCGTGGCCGCGATGCCGAGCGCCGCGTGGCCGAGCTGCTGGAGCGCGTGGGCCTTCCCGCCGAAATGGCGCAGCGCTATCCGCACGAATTCTCGGGCGGCCAGCGCCAGCGCATCTGCATTGCGCGCGCCCTGGCCCTGAACCCCAAGGTCGTGATCGCGGACGAATCCGTGTCGGCGCTGGACGTGTCGATCCAGGCGCAGATCGTGAACCTGCTGATCGACCTGCAGCGCGACATGGGCATTTCCTTCCTGTTCATTTCGCATGACATGGCCGTGGTCGAGCGCGTCAGCCACCGCGTCGCCGTCATGTACCTGGGCCAGATCGTGGAGATCGGTCCGCGCCGAGCCATTTTCGAGAATCCGCAGCACCCTTACACCAAGAAGCTGATGTCCGCCGTGCCGATCGCCGATCCGGCCCGCCGCCACATGAAGCGCACGCTGTTGTCCGACGAAATCCCCAGCCCTATCCGCAAGCTCGGCGACGAGCCGGTGGTGCAGCCGCTGGTGCAGGTCGGAACGGATCACTTCGTCGCCCGGCATCCGGTCGGCGGAGCGTATTGAGTCAGTCGTCGTAATTGTTTTTCTTCCACCAAACCCCCTAATTCCTTTTTTGGAACCAGGAGTTGCAATGATGAAAGTTCTGCGCCCCACCAAACTGATGGCCGCCGCTGCGCTGGCCTTCGGCGTGATCGCGTCGCCGCTGGCGCATGCCGCCAAGGACGTGACGTTCGCCGTCTCCATCGCGCTGGAAACGCTCGATCCGTACAACACCAACAGCACGCTGAACCAGGCGGCCGGCAAGGCCTACTACGAAGGCCTGTTCGAATTCGACAAGGACCTGAAGATCCAGAAGGTTCTGGCCACCGACTACACCGTCAGCGAAGACGGCCTGGTCTACACCTTCAAGCTGCGTCCCGGCGTGAAGTTCCATGACGGCACCGATTTCAACGCCGAAGCCGTCAAGATCAACTTCGACCGTCCGGCCAATCCGGACAACCGCCTGTCGCGCTACATCCAGTTCAGCGTCATCGACAAGACCGAAGTGGTCGATCCGATGACCGTCAAGATCACGCTGAAGAAGCCGTTCTCGGCCTTCATCAACGCGCTGGCCCACCCGGCCGCCATGATGATCTCGCCCGCCGCGCTGGCCAAGTACGGCAAGGAAATCGGCTTCCACCCCGTGGGCACCGGTCCCTTCGAATTCGTCGAATGGAAGCCGGCCGAATACCTGAAGGTCAAGAAGTTCGACGGCTACTGGAAGAAGGGCTACCCCAAGGTCGACACCCTGACCTTCCGTACCGTGACGGACAACAACACCCGCGCCGCCGTGGTGCAGACGGGTGAAGCGCAGTTCGCCTTCCCGGTGCCGTTCGAGCAAGCCGCCGTGCTGAAGAAGAACGACAAGCTGGACGTGGTCGATCACCAGAACTCGATCATGGCGCGCTACCTGTCGATGAACACGCAGCAAAAGCCGTTCGACAACGTCAAGGTGCGTGAAGCCATCAACTACGCCATCAACAAGGAAGCCCTGGCCAAGGTCGCTTTCTCGGGCTATGCCACCATCGTCGACGGCGTCGTGCCGCAAGGCGTGGACTACGCGTACAAGACCGGCCCGTGGCCGTACGACATCAAGAAGGCCAAGGCCCTGCTGGCCGAAGCCGGCTACCCCAACGGCTTCGAAAGCCAGCTGTGGTCCGCCTATAACGACGGCACCTCGGTGAAGGTGGTGCAGTTCCTGCAGCAGCAACTGGCGCAAGTCGGCATCAAGGTGTCGGTCGAAGTGCTGGAATCGGGCCAGCGCGTGCAGCGCGTCCAACAGGTGCAGAAGCCTGAAGACGCCAAGGTCCGCATGTACTACGCCGGCTGGTCGTCCTCGACCGGCGAAGCCGACTGGGGCCTGCGTCCGCTGCTGACCACCGCCGCGTTCCCGCCGGTGCTCAACAACGTGTCGTACTACTCGAACAAGTCGGTGGACGACGGCATCCAGCAAGCCCTGGCCACGACCGACCGCGCCAAGAAGACCGAGATCTACAAGAACGTTCAGGAAACCATCTGGAAGGACGCCCCGTGGGCCTTCCTGGTGACCCAGAACAACCTGTACGTGAAGTCGAAGAACCTGTCGGGCGTGTACGTTGAGCCGGACACCTCGTTCTGGTTCGGCGACATCGATCTGAAGCAGTAAATCTGGCAGTCACTCTCGGGGCCTAGTCGCCCCTGTAAGGCCACATACGGCGGGGGCGCGGTGTCCCCGCCGATGTTGCAGGAATTTCAATGCTGACCTACATCGTCAAACGTCTTTTGGGCATGATCCCCACGCTGCTGCTGGTGGCCGTGGTCGTGTTCCTGTTTGTGCACATGCTTCCGGGCGACCCGGCGCGACTGGCCGCGGGCCAGGAGGCCGACCAGCAAACCGTCGAGCTCGTGCGCAAGGAACTGGGACTGGATCTGCCCCTGCCGCAGCAGTTCGTGCGCTACTTCAGCCACATGCTGCAAGGCGACCTGGGTACCTCCTTGCGTACCAAGCGCCCCGTCTCGACCGAAATCGCCGACCGTTTCATGCCTACCTTGTGGCTCACGCTCGCCAGCATGGTGTGGTCAGTGACCTTCGGCATGATCATCGGGATCGTGTCGGCGGTATGGCGCAATCGCTGGCCCGACCGTCTCGGCATGACGCTGGCGGTGTCCGGCATCTCGTTCCCCGCGTTCGCGCTGGGCATGATGCTGATGCAGGTCTTCTCCGTGAACCTGGGCTGGCTGCCTACCGTGGGCGCCTCGACCTGGCAACACTACATACTTCCGTCCATCACGCTGGGCGCCGCCGTGGCGGCCGTGATGGCGCGCTTTACCCGGGCTTCCTTCGTGGAAGTCATCCAGGAAGACTTCGTGCGGACCGCCCGCGCCAAGGGCCTGACCGAGCGCCGCGTCGTCATCAAGCATGCGCTGCGCAATGCGCTGATTCCCGTCGTCACGATGATGGGCCTGCAGTTCGGCTTCCTGCTGGGCGGCTCCATCGTGGTCGAGACCGTGTTCAACTGGCCTGGCCTCGGCCGCCTGCTGGTGGACGCCGTGACCCAGCGCGACTATCCGGTGATCCAGGGCCTGGTGCTGCTGTTCTCGCTGGAATTCATCCTGATCAACCTGATTGTCGACGTGCTCTATGGCGTCATCAATCCCAGCATCCGTTACAAGTGAGGCGGCCATGAGCAATACGACACCCGCCACGACCATCGCCGCCGTTCCCAAGAACGACGTGCGCACGCCGGCCACCGAGTTCTGGCGCAAATTCAAGAAGCAGAAGCTCGCCGTCGGCGCGGGCCTCTTCGTCCTGCTGCTCGTCGTCGTCGCGGTTTTCGCGCCGTGGATCGTGCCGTTCGATCCGGAGAACTTCTTCGACTACGACGCCCTGAACGCCGGGCCTTCCGCGACCCACTGGCTGGGCGTGGACTCGCTGGGCCGGGACATCTTCAGCCGCATCATCATGGGCGCGCGCATCTCCTTGGCCGCGGGCTTCCTGTCGGTCGCCATGGGCGCCATCGTCGGCACCTTCATGGGCCTGATGGCGGGCTACTACGAAGGCTGGTGGGAACGCATCACGATGCGTATCTCCGACGTGCTGCTGGCGTTCCCCGGCATGCTGCTGGCCATCGGCGTGGTTGCCATCCTGGGTTCCAGCATGGTCAACGTGATCGTGGCCGTGGCCGTGTTCAGCGTGCCGGCGTTTGCCCGCCTGGTGCGCGGCAACACGCTGTCGATCAAGCAGATGACCTATGTCGAAGCGGTCAAGAGCGTGGGCGCGTCCGACTGGACCATCATAATGCGCCACATCCTGCCCGGCACGATCTCGCCGATCGTGGTGTACGGCACGATGCGTATCGGCACGTCGATCATCACCGCGGCCAGCCTGTCGTTCCTGGGCATGGGCGCTTCGCCTCCCACGCCGGAGTGGGGCGCGATGCTGAACGAAGCGCGCGCCGACATGGTGATCGCGCCGCACGTGGCGATCTTCCCGGCGCTGGCGATCTTCTTCACGGTGCTTGCGTTCAACCTGCTGGGCGACGGCCTGCGCGACGCGCTCGATCCCAAGATCGACCGCAAGTAATCCTGCCGCCGGTCCTCCCTGAAGGGCCGGCGTGGAGGGCGAATCTTTGCGCCGTCGCCCCAGGGCGGCGGCGTTTTACATTCAGGAGCGTGGCGACACGTAGCGAACATGGACAAACAAGCGCTGGACATCCCCCGCATCGGCGTACTGCCATCGGGACCGCTGGATTCGATCTGCGACGTGGGCGAGGTCACGGTTGGCCACCGCACGCTGGCCGAAGGCCCGCTGCAGACCGGCGTGACCGTGGTGCTTCCGCATGGCGGCGATCCCTATCTGGACAAGGTGCCGGCCGCCGCCACCGTGCTGAACGGCTTCGGCAAGAGCACCGGCCTGGTCCAGGTGCAGGAACTGGGCGTGCTGGAAACGCCCATCGGCCTGACCAACACGTTTGGCGTGGGCACGGTGGCCAATGCGCAGATCCGCGCGGCGGTCGCGGCGAACCCTGGCATTGGCCGCGGCATGGCTACCGTCAATCCGCTGGTCTTCGAATGCAACGATGGCTATCTGAACGATATCCAGGCGCTGGCGGTGCAGGAATCGCATTACGCCGAGGCGCTGGCCGCCGCGGACAAGCGGTTCGAGCAGGGCGCAGTCGGCGCCGGCCGGGGCATGTCGTGTTTTTCGTTCAAGGGCGGCATCGGCTCCGCGTCGCGCGTGGCCTCCATCCAGGCGGGACCGCAGTACACCGTAGGCGCGCTGGTGCTGGCGAACTTCGGCCGCCTGCCCAACCTGACCGTGGCGGGCCGGCCCTTCGGCCGACGGCTGGCGCAGCAGCTGGACAGCGGCCTGGCGCAGGCGGGCGAGAACGCCGCCATCGTGCCCGAGAAGGGTTCCATCATCCTGCTGCTGGCTACCGACGCGCCGCTGGACTCGCGCCAGTTGCGCCGCCTGTCGCTGCGGGCAGGGGCAGGGCTGGCCCGCACCGGTTCGGTGTACGGCCACGGCAGCGGCGATATCGCGCTGGCGTTTTCCACGGCCTATACGGTGCCGCAACTGCCCGAGCAGCCCATGCCGGCGGTGGCGATGCTGCACGAGGCCCGCATCGATCCCTTGTTCGAGGCGGCCGCCGAAGCCTGCGAACAGGCCATCATTTCCGCGCTGTGGCATGCCGAAGGCGTGACGGGGCGCGACGGCAACCACCGCGCCGCGATCCGCGACGCGGCGCCGCAGTGGCGCCAGTGGCTGTCCGAAACCGAATTCTGAAATCCTCCGAGGCTGATCCCATGAAGATCCTGATTTCCACCGACATCGAAGGCGTTGCTGGCGTCTTCCATTCCGAACAAGTCCGCGCCGGCAACGGCGAATACGAGCGCGCCCGCGCCTGGATGACCGCCGAGGCCAACGCGGCCGTGCAAGGCGCGATCGCCGGCGGCGCCGAAGAGATCCTGGTCAACGATTCGCATGGCGGCTTTCGCAACCTGCTGCCCGACGGCCTGGACGAGCGTGCACGCCTGGTGCTGGGCAAGCCGCGCTACCTCGGCATGATGGGCGGCCTGGAAGAGGGCTGCGACGCGGTCTTCATGATCGGCTACCACTCGCGCTCGCAAGGCCGCGGCATCCTGGCCCACACCATCAACAGCTTCGCCTTTGCGCGCGTGTTCATCAACGGCATGGAGCTGGGCGAGGCCGGCCTGTACGGCGCGCTGGCGGGCGAGATGGGCGTGCCCGTCATCCTGGGCACCGGCGACGATGCCTTCATCGCGGAGACCCGCGATACCTTCCCGGGCGCCGAATGGGTGCAGACCAAGGTGGCCCATGGGCAGGGCAGCGGCGTGACCCTGTCGCCTGCTGCATCGCGCCGCGCGATTGCGTCCGCCGCCGAAACCGCCGTGCGCAATTTGAAGAAAGGGGGAGTGGTTCCTTTCCGCATTCCCGCCCCTATAGAATGCCGGTTGCAGACGCAGAGCTCGGCCCTGGCCGACCTGTTCTGCATGTGGCCCACGCTGGAACGCGTGGACGGCGTGACCTTGCGATTCACCACGGATAGCATGCAGTCCGCCGTCCGCACGCTGAACAGCCTGGCCGCCATGTCTTTCATGTTGCGCTAAGGATCCCATCCCCCATGTCTAGCACCGACGCCCGTATTGCCCAATTGCGGCAGGCCATGAGCCGCCGCGGCCTGTCCGCCTATGTCGTTCCGTCCTCGGACCCGCACCTGTCCGAATACCTGCCCGCGCGCTGGCAGGGACGGCGCTGGTTGTCCGGCTTCACGGGCTCGGTCGGCACGCTGGTGGTCACGGCCGATTTCGCCGGCCTGTGGGTGGACAGCCGCTATTGGGTACAGGCCGAAGCCCAGTTGGCCGGCACCTGCGTGCAACTGATGAAGATCGCGCTGGCCACGACGCCGGGCCATGTGGACTGGCTGGCGGCCAATGCCAAGGCGGGCGAGGTCATCGGAGTGGACGGACAGGTGCTGGGCCTGGGCGCGTTCCGTGCCCTGTCGGCGGCCGCGGCCTCGGCCGGCGCCGTCCTGGAAATCCGCGAGGATCTGCTGGACGACGTCTGGGCGGACCGTGCCGGACTGCCTGGCGCCGCCATCTATGAACACGTGGCGCCCGAAGCCTGCGTGACCCGCGCAGACAAGCTGGCGCAGGTACGCGCCGCCATGCGCACGCATGGCGCCGACGTGCATTTCATCAGCACGCTGGACGACATCGCCTGGCTCTTCAACCTGCGCGGCGCGGACGTGGACTACAACCCGGTTTTCGTCGGCCACGCGCTGGTCGGGCTGGACCATGCCACGCTGTTCGTGGCCGAGGGCAAGATCGACGACGCCCTGCGCGCCGTGCTCGCGGCCGATGGCGTGGAAGTGGCCGCCTATGCCCAGGCGGCCGATGCCCTGGCCTCGCTGGAACTCGATCAGAAGTTGCTGATCGATCCGGCCCGCGTGACCTGCGGCGTGTTCCATGCGATGGACCCCGCCGTGCCGCGCGTCGAAGCCATCAATCCGTCCACGCTGCTGAAGTCCCGCAAGACCGATGCCGAGCTGGCGAACGTGCGCCAGGCCATGGCGCAGGACGGCGCGGCGCTCTGTGAGTTCTTCGCCTGGTTCGAAGGCGCGCTGGGCAAGGAAACCATCACCGAACTGACCATCGACGAGCAGATCACCGCTGCCCGCGCGCGCCGGCCGGCCTATGTCTGCCCCAGCTTCGCCACCATCGCCGGCTTCAACGCCAACGGCGCGATGCCGCACTACCGCGCCACCCAGGAATCGCACGCCACCATCGAAGGCGACGGCCTGCTGCTGATCGACTCGGGCGGCCAGTACCTGGGCGGCACGACCGACATCACCCGCGTGGTCGCGGTGGGCACGCCCAGCGCCGACCAGAAGGTGGACTTCACGCTGGTGCTCAAGGGCATGATCGCGCTTTCGCGCGCCTCGTTCCCGCGCGGCACGCCTTCGCCCATGCTGGACGCCATCGCGCGCGCGCCCATCTGGGAAGGCGGGGCGGAATACGGCCATGGCACGGGCCATGGCGTGGGTTACTTCCTGAACGTGCACGAAGGCCCGCAGGTCATTTCCTACCGCGCCGTTCCGGGCCCGCATACCGCCATGGAGCCCGGCATGATCACCTCCAACGAGCCGGGCATCTACCGCCCGGGTCGCTGGGGCGTGCGCATCGAGAACCTGGTCGCCAATCGCGCCTGGCTGACCTCGGAATTGGGCGAATTCCTGTGCTTCGAAACGCTGACGCTGTGCCCGATCGACACGCGCTGCATCGAACCGTCGCTGATGCGCGCCGACGAAATCGCCTGGCTCAACGACTATCACAAGACGGTGCACGAACGCCTGTCGCCGCTGGTCGAAGGCGAGGCGCTGGCCTGGCTGCAGCGCCGCACCGCCGCGATCTGAACCGCTGCGTGAGTGCATGAAAAAAGGCCGCGGGCGCAATGCCCGCGGCCTTTTGCTTTGCGCGAAATCAGGTCAGCTTGCGGGCGTGGCAGCCTTGGCGCCGGGATACAGCGCGAGCCTGCCGATCAGGCAGCCCAAGGCCAGCAGCGCGCCATAGGCCAGCAGCGTCAGGCCGGCGGCCGCATGGGATTCCGCGGCGCGCATCAGTTGCCCCCAGGTCATCGCCCGGACGGCCAGGAATCCCAAACCTATGCCCAGCGCCTGCGCCAGCCAGAAGGCGATGGAGCCGTGGGCGACGGCCCGCCCGAATCGGGCCGCGCCGATCGGGCGCGGCAGGACGTTCAGGCAGACCAGGGTGCATAGACCCAGCAGGGCCGCGGGCAGGACCAGATAGCCCAGCGCGTACGCCGTCCAGCCAGCGCCCTGAGCCTGCATCTGCAGGAAGCCGCCCAACGAGATCGAAACGGTCAGTTGCCAGACCAGCACGGTCAGCCCGGTTGTCCAGGCGGCATGGCGCCGTTCATAGGCCGGGCCGCCGGCCGGGCCTGCGGGCTGCACGGTCCAGGCGGCAATGCGCACGATGACGCAGATGCCGATGATCTCCAGCACGATGCTCACGAGCTTGGTGATGGTGTTCAGGGCCAGAAACTGGCCGATCATGCCGAAGCCGAGCCGTTCCTGCAGCACGTCGCGATGGTCCATGACGAAGCGCATCAGCGTGTTTTGCAGGAAGGCGATGCCGGCCGCCACCGCCAGGGTGTAAAGCAGAAACAGCGCGATGAAGGTGCCGAACAGCTTGCGCGGCTCGGTCACCGCCTGGGTGTCATGGCGCGCCAGCCAGCCTCGCATCGCTCCCCAGGCGGTCAGCCCGGCGATCACCGCGCCCGCGACAATATGGGCCAGCAGCGGCGCCAGGAACTGCGGCTGGCTGTACATCTCCCGCATTTGCTCGAACTGGGGCAGGGCCAGCAGGCTGTACGACTGGACCAGCGCCGAGTAAGCCAGGCGCAGGAAAACGGCGGTAAGTGCAAGACGCCAGGCGAGCGAGTAGGAGGATCGGGCGGGATCGGTCATCGGCGAAAGGATGGAATGTTGAGAAAAAACAGCAAGCAGAAAAATAGGGATCGAACATAGCACGGCGCTGCGCCGCGCCACACAAGGCGATGGCCCTTGCGCCGATTCGAGTGCTGCCAAATGTTACGCCCCGGAGCTAGGGGAAAACCCAAATAAGCTCCGCCTCCCGGCTATAATCCAAATTTCCCGCACGCGCCCGCTCGTCCCGGGTGCTCATTACGATGACCAAATACGTATTTGTCACCGGCGGTGTGGTGTCTTCCCTGGGCAAAGGCATCGCCGCTGCGTCGCTCGCCGCCATCCTCGAGTCGCGTGGCCTGCAAGTCACCATGCTGAAGCTCGACCCGTACATCAACGTCGATCCGGGCACCATGAGCCCGTTCCAGCATGGCGAGGTGTTCGTCACGGAAGACGGCGCCGAAACCGACCTGGACCTTGGCCACTACGAGCGTTTCATTTCGGCTCGCATGCACAAGGTGAACAACTTCACCACCGGCCAGATCTACGAATCGGTACTCCGCAAGGAGCGCCGCGGCGACTACCTGGGCAAGACCGTCCAGGTCATTCCGCACATCACCAACGAAATCCAGGACTTCATCGCCCGTGGCGCCGAAGCCGCCTGGAACGGCAACACCGACGTCGCGATCGTCGAGATCGGCGGCACCGTGGGTGACATCGAGTCCCTGCCGTTCCTGGAAGCCGCGCGCCAGATGAGCCTGCGCATGGGCCGCAACAACGCCGCCTTCGTGCACCTGACGCTGGTGCCCTTCATCGCGTCGGCCGGCGAGCTCAAGACCAAGCCGACCCAGCACTCGGTGCAGAAGCTGCGCGAAATCGGCATCTACCCGAACGCGCTGCTGTGCCGCGCCGACCGCCGCATCCCGGACGACGAGCGCGCCAAGATCTCGATGTTCTCCAACGTGCCCCTGGACGCGGTCATCTCCGTCTGGGACGCCGATTCGATCTACAAGATCCCGGCGATGCTGCATGCGCAGGGCGTGGACAACATCGTCTGCGAAGCGCTGGGCCTGACCCCGCCGCCGGCCGACCTGTCCATGTGGGACAACCTGGTCGAAGCGCTGGAGCACCCGCAGCACCAGCTCACCATCGGCATGGTCGGCAAGTACGTCGACCTGACCGAGTCGTACAAGTCGCTGACGGAAGCCCTGGTACACGCCGGCATCCACACGCGCTCGAAGATCAACATCGAGTACATCGACTCCGAAGACATCGAAACCCGCGGCACCGACCAGCTCAAGCACCTGGATGCCATCCTGGTTCCGGGCGGCTTCGGCAAGCGCGGCACCGAAGGCAAGATCGCCGCGATCCGCTACGCCCGTGAAAACGGCGTGCCGTACCTGGGCATCTGCCTGGGCATGCAGCTGGCCGTGATCGAGTTCGCGCGCCACGTCGCCGGCCTGGGCGGCGCCAACAGCACGGAATTCGATCCGTCCGCGCCGCATCCCGTGGTGGCCCTGATCACCGAATGGATGGACCGCGAAGGCAAGGTCGAAAAGCGTAACCAGTCGTCCGACCTGGGCGGCACCATGCGCAAGGGCGCGCAGCGCGTGCCGATCAAGCCGGGCACCCGCGCGCAGTCGATCTACGGCGACGAAGTGAACGAGCGTCACCGCCATCGCTACGAGGTCAACAACGTCTACGTGCCGCGCCTGGAAGAAGCCGGCATGGTGATCAGCGCCCGCACGCCGACCGAGAACCTGCCGGAAATGATGGAATTGCCCGACCACCCGTGGTTCGTGGGCGTGCAGTTCCACCCGGAGTTCACGTCGACCCCGCGTGACGGCCACCCGTTGTTCGCCAGCTATATCCGCGCCGCCATCGAGCAGAAGGCTCGTCGCGGTCAGGAGGCGTAATGCGCGTCTGCGGTCTGGAGTTCCGTAAGCGGATCTTCGGGACCGCGGGCCGCCGCCTCAGCGCCGCCCTATACGGCGGCGCTTCTTTCGGATACAACCAATTAGCATCGGATATGCGTCGCCCGGCCGCCTTGCGCGACACTGGCGGCGTCGCCGTATCCGGCGTCAGACCGAAACCAACGCAACTGCTCTGAAGGAATCCCATGAGTGCCTACCTCATCGCCGACGTCTCAGTGACCAAGCCCGCGCAGTACGAGGATTACAAGCGTCTGTCCACGCTCGCGATGCGCGCGTACGATGCGAAGATCCTGGTGCGCGGCGGCGATTCCAGGCACCTCGAGGGCCGTGAGCCTGGCCGTACCGTCGTCATGGAGTTCCCCTCCATGACCGCGGCCCAGGCTTTCTACGACTCCTGGCAGTACCGCCGCGCCCGCAATGCCCGCGAAGGCGCGGCTGTCATGAATATGTTTATCGTTCAGGGAATGTAAAGTCATGAGTGCTATCGTCGATATCATCGGCCGCGAGATTCTGGATTCGCGCGGCAACCCCACCGTCGAATGCGATGTGCTGCTGGAGTCCGGCGCCATGGGCCGCGCGGCCGTGCCGTCGGGCGCGTCCACCGGCGCGCGCGAAGCCATCGAGCTGCGCGACGGCGACAAGAGCCGTTATCTGGGCAAGGGCGTGCTGCGCGCCGTCGAGAACCTGAATACGGAAATCTCGGAAGCCCTGATGGGCCTGGACGCCCAGGAACAGACCTTCGTCGATCGCACCCTGATCGAGCTGGACGGCACCGAATCCAAGGAACGCCTGGGCGCCAACGCGATCCTGGCTGCCTCCATGGCCGTGGCCCGTGCCGCCGCCGACGAATCGGGCCTGTCCCTGTACCGCTATTTCGGCGGCAGCGGCCCCATGAGCATGCCCGTGCCGATGATGAACGTCATCAACGGCGGCGCGCACGCCAACAATACGCTGGACCTGCAGGAACTGATGATTCTGCCGGTGGGCGCAGGCAGCTTCCGCGAAGCCCTGCGCTGGGGCGCCGAAGTCTTCCATATGCTGAAGAAGCTGATCCACGGCCAGGGCATGTCCACGGCAGTGGGCGACGAGGGCGGTTTCGCGCCCAACGTGGCCAGCCATGAAGCCGCCATCCAGCTGATCCTGAAGGCCATCACCGAAGCCGGCTACGAGCCGGGCACGCAGATCGCCCTGGGCCTGGATTGCGCCAGCTCCGAGTTCTACCGCGACGGCAAGTACACGCTGGCCGGCGAAGGCGGCATCTCGCTGTCCTCGCAGGAATTCACCAACCTGCTGGCCACCTGGTGCGACAAGTACCCGATCATCTCGATCGAAGACGGCATGGCCGAAAACGACTGGGAAGGCTGGAAGCTCCTGACCGACCAGTTGGGCAAGAAGGTGCAGCTGGTGGGCGACGACCTGTTCGTCACCAACACCAAGATCCTGCGCGAAGGCATCCAGAAGGGCGTCGCCAACTCGATCCTCATCAAGATCAACCAGATCGGCACCCTGACCGAGACCTTCGCTGCCATCGAAATGGCCAAGCGCGCCGGCTACACCGCCGTCGTGTCGCACCGTTCGGGCGAAACCGAGGACTCCACCATCGCCGACATCGCCGTGGCGACCAACGCCATGCAGATCAAGACGGGTTCGCTGTCGCGTTCGGACCGCATGGCCAAGTACAACCAGCTCCTGCGCATCGAGGAAGAGCTGGCTGAAGTCGCGTCGTATCCTGGCTTGGAAGCTTTTTACAACCTGCGTTGATGAGAAGCGCGGCCCCCGGCGCAATCCCGGGGCCGCATCCACGCCACGACTGCTGAGGGTTCCCGCGTATGCGCCTGTTGTTCCTGGTGCTGTTCGTGCTGCTAGGCCTGATCCAATACCCGCTGTGGCTGGGTAAGGGCGGGTGGTTCAAGGTCTGGGATCTGCAACGCCAGGTGGCGGAGCAACGCGAGACCAACGAAGGCCTGCGCGCGCGCAATGCCGCATTGGAAGCGGAAGTGCGCGACCTCGAAGGCGGCTCCGGCGCCATCGAGGAACGCGCCCGCGGCGAACTGGGCATGATGCGCGACGGCGAGGTGTTCGTGCACATCCTGCCGCAGAACACCCCGGCCCCGGCTGGCGGCGCCTCTTTGGCTGCCGACGCCGCGGCCAAGCCGGCCACGCCCGCGCGCGCCAGCGCGCCGGCGGCCCGCCCGGCGGCGACGCCTCCCAAGCCCGCCAATCAGGCCAATACCCGGCACTGAGCGCTGGCTGCCGTTCCTGTTCATCCCCCGTTCCGTTCAGCCGCAGCGCATGCTGCGGCATTCGCCGTACACGATGCCGGCGGGTTGCGGCGTCCTGCGCGCCCAATCCACCGGGGGCGAGTGCATCTCCGTTTCCAGTTCCATGCGCAAGGGCAACAGGCCCCGGGCCTGCGCGTTGCCGGCATAGCTGCCGCGATCGGCGCCCAGCGCGGCCAGCAATGCCCGCAAGGGCGGCAGCAGCGGCTTGTGCAGATAGGTCAGCCGCAGCTTCAAGGTGTTGGCCTGGAAGATGGTCTGTCCGCCCGGATGCGGCGGCCGGCGCGCATGCTGCAGGTCCTGGTAGCCGTTGTCGATGGCGCGCAGGCCTGACGCCGCGGGCACCTTGAGGTCCGGGCGGGCGTGTTCGCGGAACGATTGCTCATCGGGCAGCAGGACTTCGATGCGCCAGGGGTGGGTGCCCGAAATGGCAGCCAGCTCGGCTTGCTCGTCAGCTTGGCGGCGGCGCGCGCCAGCCTGGCCTTGCGGGTCCGCGTGGCGCGGCAGCAGGGCCTGCAGAAAGGCCGTCCGCATGCGCGCGGGATCGCCGTTGCCGGTAGCGCCGGCGCGCGCCGCCTCCATCAGCGCCAGATAGGCCATCTGGCGCACGCCCTGCCAGCGGGCGGCCTCGATCGCCAGCAAGCCCAGCAGCAGCACCACGGCGCCAGCCACCGCGAATTCGATGGCGGCGGCGCCGTGTTGCCGGCAGGAGGGAGCATGAAAAAAGGCGGTCATGGCTGCGCAGTCTGGCGCAGGCATGACCGCCTGTCGATGAGGATAAGCCGGTGTGATCGAAACGTCCCGGCGGCCAGGCCGCCGGTGTGGATCAGTGCACCGTGGGAGGTTCGTCCGCGGAGGGAGCCGTGCCGGACGAGAACAAGGTGGCACAGTCGACGGAGTCGAACTTATACGGTTTGCCGCAGAAGTCGCAGGCCACGTCGACCTGGCCGCGTTCGGCCAGGATGCTGTTGATCTCTTCCTGGCCCAGCGTGCGCAGCATGCTGGCCACGCGTTCGCGGGTGCAGGGGCAGTGCCAGCGCACCGCCAGCGGATCGAACGCCACCAGGGTTTCCTCCCAGAACAGGCGATGGATCAGCGTGTCGATGTCGGTGGCCAGCAGTTCGTCGCGCTTGATGGTGCCGGCCAGGGCGCAGGCGCGGTCCCAGGTTTCGGCGGCGTTCTGTTCGGTGAGCGCGGGCGCGTCCGAGCCGCCATGGTAGGGCAGGCGCTGGATCAGCATGCCCGTGGCATGGTCGGCGTCGGCCGCCAGCCACAGCCGGGTATCCAGCTGTTCGGAGGCCTTCATGTAGTGCTGCAGCGCTTCGGCCACGGTGTCGCCCTGCAGGGGCACGATGCCCTGGTAGGCCTGTTGGCCCGGCAGCTTGCGCTGCGGGTCCAGCACCACGATGAACCGGCCGTTGCCGCCCGGGTTCAGCAGGCTTTGCATGTTGCCATCGCTGGGTACCTCGTGGCCTTCGCGCATCTTGACGGTGGCGCGCAGGCTCAGGTCGTTGCGGCATTCCACCACCAGCAGGGCGATGGGGCCGTCGCCCTGGATCTGCAGCACCAGCGAGCCGTCGAACTTGATGTTGGCGGCCAGCAGCGTGGACGCCGCCACCAGTTCGCCCAGCAGGTGGGTGATGGCGGGAGGATAGTCGTGATTGGCCTGCACGGCCTTCCAGGTCGCGTCCAGGCGCACGGCCTGGATGCGGACGCTGCGGTCTTCGGTAAGGTATTTCTTGAGCTGATCGGTCATGGAGGAATGTTAGCCGATCAGGCCCGTCTATTCCCCCTGCCGCCAGCAGGGTCGAAGCGCCGCCCAGGGGCGCTCAGCCGATCCGTTTCAGCGCGGTCTTGTAGTGTTGGCCGCGCGCCACGTAATGGGCAGTGTTCTTGTGCAGATTGGCGATTTCCTCGGCCGAGAGTTCGCGGACGATCTTGCCGATGCCGATGACCAGGGAGTTGTCGGGAATGATGCGATCTTCGGGAATGATCGCGCCGGCGCCGATCAGGCAGTTGCGGCCGATGACCGCGTTGTTCAGCACGATGGCCTGCATGCCCACGAGGGCGCCTTCGTGGATGGTACAGCCGTGCAGCATGGCTTGATGGCCCACCGTCACGTTGGGGCCGATGGTCATGGGACAGCCGTCGTCCACATGCAGCACGCTGCCTTCCTGGATATTGGTGCCGCTCTTGATCAGGATGGCGTCGTTGTCGCCGCGGATCGACACGTTGGACCAGATGCTGACGCCTGCCTCCAGCGTTACGTTGCCGATGATGTCGGCGCTGTCGGCCACGTAGGCCGCCGGGTCGATGCGGGGAATCAGGTCGTCGAGCTGGTAAATGGGCATGCCTAGGTCTCCGGTTGCGGCTTCACGCCTTGGGGGTGTGCGGCGCGTCTGTAATGCCTGCGGTCATCCGCGAGCGCTCTTCTTCGCGCAGGCGCAGGATGCGGCGCTGGATTTTACCGGTGGTGGTCATGGGCAGCTCGTCGACGAATTCGATCTCCTTGGGGTACTCGTATGGGGCCAGGCGCTCGCGCACATGTTCCTGCAGGTTCTCGATGATGTCGTTGCGGTCGCGCTGCGCGAATTCCGGCGTCAGCACCACGTAGGCCTTGACCAGGGCGCCGCGCTCGGCGTCGGGCTTGGGCACGACCGCGGCGTTGGCCACGGCCGGATGTCCGATCAGGCAGCTTTCGATTTCGCCCGGGCCGATGCGGTAGCCGGCGGACTTGAAGACGTCGTCGGCGCGGCCCGCGTACCAGAGGTAGCCGTCGGCGTCGATCTTGGCCAGGTCGCCGGTCAGGCACCAGTCGCCCTTGAACTTGGCCTGGGTGGCGGCTTCATTGCGCCAGTAGCCCAGGAACATCACGGGATCCGGATAGCCATGGATGTCGAGCCGGTTGACGGCGATCTCGCCGGTGGCGCCGGGCGCCACGGGCTTGCCGTCCTCGTCCAGCACCGCGACGTTGTGGCCGGGGTAGGGGCGGCCCATGCTGCCAGGCTTGGCGGGCCAGCGCTTCTGGCTGTTGCCCACCACGTAGTTCATTTCCGTCTGGCCGAACATTTCGTTGGGCGTCACGCCCAGCGCCGATTGGCACCATTCGAAGACGGTCTCGCCCACGCTTTCGCCGGCGCTCATGATGGAACGCAGGGCCAGCTGGTAGCGGCCGCGCGGCTCCGGCACCGCCTTCATCATCATCTTGAGCGCGGTGGGGAAGAGGAAGGTGTTGGTGACCTGGTAGCGTTCCAGGAGTTCGAATGCGCGCTCGACCGAGAAGCGGCCGCGCGTGCCGACGATGGGGTGTCCGAAGTACAGGGTGGGCAGCAGGGCGTCCATCATGCCGCCGGTCCAGGCCCAGTCGGCCGGCGACCAGAACACGTCGGCGGGCTTGGGGAACCAGTCCTGCGAGGCCACGAAGCCCGGCAGGTTGCCGATCAGCACGCTGTGCGGCAGCAGCGCGCCCTTGGGGGCGCCGGTGGTGCCGGAGGTATAGAGCAGAATGGCCGGATCCGAGGAACGGGTCTGGACCATCTTGAATTCGCTGGGTTGGCGCGCCAGCAGGCTGCGCCAGGGCAAAACACGTTCGTCGGCGAAGCCGATGCCGATGATCTGCTGCAGGTTGGGACAGTTGTCGCTCACGGCCAACAGGTTGGCGCTGGAGGCGTAATCCACGATCGCGACGCGGGTTTCCGAGTCGCGCAGGCGGCTTTCCAGGGCTTCCGGGCCGAACAGGGCGGACAGCGGCAGCACCACGGCGCCGACGCTGTAGATGGCCATATGGGCCACCACGGTCTCGGGCCGTTGTCCCAGCACCACACCGACGCGGTCGCCGCGCCCGACGCCCATTTTCACCAGGCCGTTGGCCAGCTGATTGGCCGCTTCCGCCAGGCGGGCATAGGTCCAGACCTCGCGGTTGCCAGATTCATCTTCGTAGTAGATGGCAATGCGCCGCGCATCCGGACTACTGGATGCCCAGCGGTGGCAGCACGCTTCCGCGATGTTGAACTGGGTGGGTACCAGCCAGCGGAATGTTTGGTAGAGCGCCTGATATTGGTCGTTCATGGCCCTATGTTGTGAGCATGTTGCAGCGTGAACGGGTCAAGTTGGCCCGTTGCCCCAGATGCAAGCATGACCTAGAGGGCCGTGAACTGCAACATCCCCGTTGCGTAACGGGGACGCATACGGGTTATCACGGGTGTTTGCCCTGGCGGCGCAGCGCGGACGGCAGGGCCGGCAGCGTCAGCGAGCGGGGCGGCCGGGTGGCGGGATCGGCTTCGCGTTCCGCCATGACGGCGGCCCAGTCCAGCAGCTGGAGCTGGCCGTCGTGCGTTTCCGCCAGGGCGGACAGGCTCTCCACCCAGTCGCCGTCGTTGCAGTAGAGGATCTCGCCCACATAGCGCAGTTCGGCTTTGTGGATATGGCCGCAGACCACGCCGTCCAGACCGCGGCGCCGGGCTTCGCCCGCCAGCGCCTCTTCAAAGTCCGTGATGAAGGACACTGCGTTCTTGACCTTGTGCTTCAAGTATTGCGACAGGGACCAGTAATGCAGTCCCAGGCGGTGGCGCAGCCGGTTGAAATGATGGTTGATCCACAGCGCCAGTTGATAGAGCCCGTCGCCCAGATGGGCCAGCCAGCGGCTGTGCTGGATCACGCCGTCGAACTGGTCGCCGTGCAGCACCAGCAGGCGCTGTCCCTTGGCGGTGACGTGCACGTCCTCGTCCAGGATTTCGATGTCGCCGAAGGCGTATCCGGCGAACTCGCGCGCGAATTCGTCATGGTTGCCCGGGATGAATACGACCCGGGTGCCGTTGCGCGCCTTGCGCAGGATGCGCTGGATGACGTCGTTGTGCGCCCGGGGCCAGTGCCAGTGCTTGCGCAGTTGCCAGCCGTCGACGATGTCCCCCACCAGGTAAAGGGTGTCGGAATCGTTGTGGTCGAGAAAGTCTATGAGGAATTCCGCCTTGCACCCGGCGGTGCCCAGGTGAATATCGGAAATCCAGAGGGCGCGCCAGTGCGCGGGGCGGATTTCGTTCACGGTCGCGTTCCCAGGGGCTGTGCTCATGCCTGGGAATGAAACCATCCGGCGATGACCGGAACGTGAACGCCGCGTGACACTGTTGTGTCGGCCGGGCGAGGTTTCGCGATGCACGGCGGGCCGCCGTGCATCGGTTTCAAGGCATAGTGCGGCCGCGATCCGAAACGGCGGTCAGGGCTGCTGTTGGTTGGCCTTCTTGGCGCGCAGGCGCTTCCACAGGCCGCCGCCCAGCGCAGCCGCGGCCAGCACGCCGACCTTGGCGAATTTCGCCAGGAAGGCGGCGATCACGGCGAACAGGCCCAGCTTCTTGGCCGCCACGCCAGCCACCAGGGCGGCCAGGCCGTACTCGGCCACCTTGTCGGTCGAGGAATTGAAGTCGGCGTAGCGCTTGCCTTCGACGTAGTTCAGGTTGTCCAGCAAGGTCAGCACGGCCGTCTTGTCCTTGGGCACCATGCTCTTCTGTGTGATCAGGTCCAGCGTGATGTAGCCGTCGCGGCCCAGCGCGTAGGTGTTGTAGTTGACGGTGGGGTTCTCGGTGGCGCTTTCGCCCTTGTGCTTGACGGCGACCGACCAGACCAGGCGCTGCGAGTTGCTGTCGTACTTCGGTGCTTCGACCCAGCCGTCCATGATCAATTCGGGGAAGCCGCGCTTCTTGCGCTCTTCGTTGGACTGCTCGGTGCCTTCGCGCAGGCTGTCCAGCAATTCGTTGACGTTCCAGTTCTTGGCGTCGTCGTCCTTGATGTAGCCGGCCTTGTCGAAATTGACGGTGATGACCCAATCGTCATCGTCGCTCTTGGGCATCACCACGCCCAGCAGGGAAGGATCCTTGCCGTTGCCGTAGGCCGCCATCAGCCGGTCCGCCTGCATGCGCGGCACGAAGAACATGGATTCGGGCAGATGCACGACCGCCTGCTCGCCCAGCTTGACGTCGGCGGGCCCCTCCTGGGCGGCGGCGAAGGCGGCCTTGGTGGCCGCTTCGATCTCCTGCTGGGCGGCCGCGTTCTGCGCGAGCGCACCGGCGGGCAGCAGGAACAGGGCGCTGGCGGCGGCCAGCGCAACACGGGAAAGGAAAGCGCGCATGATGGTTCTGGGGCGTCTGAAAAAAGGGGCCCCATTGTCTTTGCGGTCGACTTTCAACTTTCTGAAAGCAAACGGCTAATTCGGCGCACGATGTTGCCGTTTGTCGCAGGATGTATACGGCGCGGCGGCTGATGCCGCCGGCCCGGGGCTAGCGGGCCTTCTTGTGCCGCGGCGCGTTGCGCAGCCGCGTGCCCAGGATGCGGTCGTGCAGGAACTGGCCGTCGGGATCGAACCAGGACCAGATGAAGATGGTGAAGGGCGCGGCGACGATGAACATGTCCATTGAAGGCCAGCCGGTGGCGCTGGCGGCCGCCCACACGACCGCCGCGCCGGCCAGCACCAGCGGCCAGACCAGGACGTAGCGCAACATCAGGCGGGGCGTGGACGGGGTGTTGCCGTCGCGGTCGACCAGGCGGATGTTCCAGGTCTTCATGGGCAGGGTCTGGCCGCGGCGGCGCCAGCACAGCACGAAGTACGCCCCGATGGCGACGAACAGCCAGGCCTGCCGGGCGCCGCGCAGTTCCAGCGCGTTCTTGCTTTGGGTCAGGGTGTCCAGCAGGTAGCCCGCCAGGAACACCACGCCGAACAGCAGCACGGCTTCGTACATCATGCAGGCGAACCGGCGCAGCCGGTTGGGGGTCTGGTCGAGGAGGGCGTCGGTCGTCATGGGTCGCTATTATCCGACAAAGCCCAGGCCTTCCAAGGCAAAAAAAAACCCACCGGTAAGGGCGGGTCTTAAAAGGGGCTATGCAGCCCCCAAGGGGAAAACTGTTCAGGCCTAAGCCTGGGCCCTGCTTAGGCGGCGGAGTGCGCGTTCTTGGCGCTCGTCTTGCCAGCCAGGGCACGGATGCCGTGGGCCAGCTTACGCAGGCCGGCGGCCAACGCCCGCATCGGGTGCGGACGGAATTGTTCTTCAATAGCCTGGAGCATCAGTTGGCGCTCGAGTTCGTCGGTCAGGCGGATGGTGTTGTTCGGGTTGATCACAATAGCCTCCACGGGCTTGCACTGTTTGTTTAGCTACTAGGGATAACCCGAATTATAGGGGTTAACCCTGAACTTGTGCAAGTGCCCGGTGCATATTGGCAACACCTTGGTGCGATGATGCGCTCAAACGGTGCTGGGGAAAACCATAAGCAAAGATAAGCGCGCCATGTTGCGGCGCC